>QYPG01000031.1 GCA_007279945.1 Streptomycetaceae bacterium
GGATCACCATCCATCTAGATCTGTAATTACTTACAGATTCAAGCAACCTACCCGTTGACTCGAGCGAGCAGCTCTCAAGCGCCAACTGCATGGTCTTGCTCCAAGTGGGGTTTACATAGCTAACTGCATTGCTGCAATTACTGGTGGTCTCTTACACCGCCGTTTCACCCTTACCTTTTATTTCTAAAAGGCGGTTTGCTTTCTGTTGCACTAATCCCGCGGATTGCTCCGGGTGGGCGTTACCCACCACTTTGCTCTATGGAGTCCGGACTTTCCTCGGTACCTTGCGGCAACGCGGTGATCCGGGCGACTCTTCTTGGAGGCAATACTACCGATAAGATTTGATTAATTAATTTGAGCATTGACGGGAGAAATACATGCTAATTTCTCTCATTTCTTCAGCTGACCAAGTAACCGATGCACGAATACATCGCCTTTGTGGCGCTTTAGTTCGCAGCGGTCTTGAGGTTGAAGTCTGGGCATTGGGCTCAAAAAAGGATGCCCCTAATGGTGTTGTTTTTCATCGAGCGCCTGGTGGCCAAGGGTTTGCTGCCCGACTACTTCGTGATTTAGTTCTACCCATCAGAGCAAAGGGAAAAGTGTGGATTGTCGTCGCCCCTGACTTGCTGCCGATGTCGTGGCTTGTTGCAAGAATAAAGGGGCGCAAATTAGTTGCCGATGTACATGAAGATTACTTTGAATTACTAAAAGATCGTGCATGGGCAAAGGGATTCATTGGGGCAATTGCAAAAGTAATCGCTCGAGTATCTACAAAAGTAGCGGCACGTGCAGATTTAACAACGGTCGCTGATATTCAAGTTCCACCTTTTAATGCACGCAAGCGATTAGTCGTAAGAAACTTTCCGGATAGTTCATTACTGTCGCCAAGCGGTGAACTCTCAGCAGAGCCACGAGCAATTTATATTGGTGATGTGCGTACTTCTCGTGGAATTAAAACAATTCTTGAAGCCGCCGAACTATCACCTAAGTGGAGCTTTGATATTGTCGGAAATGTTTCAGAGAACGATGTAGAATTTATCAACAATTGGAAAAATAAAAGCGTCGCGAGCTCTCGCGTAATTTTTCATGGTCGGCTTGCACCGGCGCATTCATGGAGCTTTGCACGTGGCGCATGGGTTGGTCTTTCGCTCTTAGAATCTACGCCCGCGTTTAGCGCAGCGATTCCAAGTAAGTTGTATGAATATATGGCAAGTGGAGTTGCAACAATCTCGACACCGCTTCCCCGCTGTATTGAATTGTTGGAAAAAAGTAAGGGTGGAGTAATTGCTGCCGACGCACAATCTGTGGCTGCAACATTAAATGCGTGGGCTGCGAATCCCACCACGCTAATTCACATGCGCAAGAATGCAGTTACGTGGGCCACATCAAATCTCAATGCGAGCGCTGAATATGAGGCTTTTGTAAGCGCAATTAAGGCTCTTGCACCTATTTCACGGTAGGCTCGCACAATGGCCACCACAATTGCTGCAACTGCAGATGTTGATGCGAGCGCCGCGATTGGCGACGGATCCAAAATCTGGCATTTAGCTCAAGTCCGTGACGGTGTTAGCCTTGGTGAAAATTGCATCGTTTCTCGTGGTGCATATATTGGCTCTGGTGTGAAAATTGGAAACAACTGCAAGATTCAAAATTTCGCCTTGGTCTATGAACCAGCAGTTTTAGGCGATGGTGTATTTATCGGACCAGCTGTTGTCTTAACAAATGATCACTACCCACGTGCAATTAATCCAGATATGAGCCTTAAAACAGGATCTGACTGGGACAAGGTAGGTGTCACTATTGGAGACGGGGCCAGCATCGGCGCCCAATCTGTCTGTGTTGCACCCGTCAAGATTGGCGCTTGGGCACTGGTTGCTGCAGGTTCGGTAGTCACAAAAGATGTCCCGGAATTCGCCCTTGTAGCTGGAACTCCGGCAAAGAGAATCCGTTGGGTGGGTCGCGCAGGGCTTCCTTTGGAAGATATCGGCGATTATTCATTTCGTTGCCCTACGACGGGTGCGCTATATAAGCAGATTAGTTCAGATAAATTAGTAGAAGTAGAAAAGGGATAAGAATGATTCCAGCAGCCAAGCCAATAATCGGTGATGAAGAGCGTGAAGCAGTTGATCGTGTACTTCGCTCTGGAATGTTGGCGCAAGGACCTGAAGTTAAGGCCTTTGAAGAAGAGTTCTCAGCTCACGTTGGTGGTCGTCACTGTGTAGCGATGAACTCTGGAACCTCAGCCCTTCACCTGGGGTTTATCGCCGCTGGAATTAAATCTGGCGATGAAGTTATCGTTCCTTCGTTTTCTTTTGCAGCTACGGCAAACTCTGTTGTGCTGGCTGGTGGAGTTCCTATATTTGCCGACATTGACCCAAAGACTTTTAACTTAGATCCAGATCACGTTGAAACTCTCATTACTAATAAGACTAAGGCAATCATGCCCGTCCACCTGTATGGTCATATTGCTGCAATGGATCGTTTTGACGAAATCTCCAGTAAATATGGTGTAAAAATTATTGAAGATGCAGCACAGGGCCATTTAGCATCAATGAATGGACGCAACGCCGGTGAATTCGGAGTCGTAGCCTCATTTTCCTTCTATCCAACTAAGAACATGACCGCTGGTGAAGGTGGAATGGTTGTTACAGATTCTGCCGAAGTTGCACGCACATTACGTTTACTTCGTAATCAGGGCCAAGAGATTCGCTATCAAAATGAAGTCATTGGATTTAATACCCGTATGACTGATATTCACGCAGCTATTGGCCGTGTGCAGTTAGCAAAACTTCCAGGGTGGACCAAAACTCGCCAGGACAATGCAGCGTATTTGGATGCAAACCTTAGAGGCGTTGTGGTCCCTTACCTACAACCCGGAACAGCGCACTCATATCACCAGTACACAATTCGCGTACCTGGTGGATCTGCGCAAAAGCGCGATGCATTCATGGAGGCAATTACTGCCAAGGGTGTTGGATGCGGCGTTTATTACCCAACTCCAATTCATCGTCTGCCATCTTTTGATTTGTCCCTTGATCTTCCAGAAACTGAGCTTGTTATCAAGGAGTGTGTATCACTTCCTGTTCACCCTTCACTGAGTGCAGATGATTTAAAAACTATTGTTTCAGTTGTTAATGAAGTTGCGGCATCACTGTAATCATGGCCGATAAGAAACTTCGCGCTGGCCTGGTTGGTCTAGGAATGATGGGGCGTCACCACGCCCGAATTTTAAGCTCTCTCGATGGTGTTGAACTTGTTGCCGTCTCTGATCCGATGGGTGACCCACATGACGTGGCTGGTGGCCGCAAATTATTTTCATCGCTTTCAGATATGATCAAGGAGGGCATTGACTATGCGATGGTTGCAGCACCAACTGCTTTCCACGAGGAGCTCGCCCTTGAACTTGCAGATGCTGGAGTACACGCATTAGTTGAGAAGCCATTGGCTGTTGACACACCTGCTGCACAAAAGATTTACGAAGCATTTCGCGATAAAGGTTTGATTGGCGCAGTTGGCCATATCGAGCGATATAACCCAGCTCTACAACAGCTTCGTGCCCGCCTTGATGCTGGTGAACTTGGTGCGGTGTACCAGATCACTACTCGCCGCCAAGGGCCATTCCCTGCACGTATTGCCGATGTCGGAGTCGTTAAAGATTTAGCAACGCACGATATTGATTCAACTGCATGGGTTGCGCGTTCTTCATTTGTATCTGTTTCTGCCCAAACCGCCCACAAATCAGGTCGTCCGCATGAAGATATGGTGGCCGTTGTTGGTCAGCTAGCAAATGGAATTATTACTAACCACCTCGTCAACTGGCTCACTCCATTCAAAGAACGATTAACAATTGTCACTGGCGAACGCGGTGCATTAGTTGCCGATACGTTGACTGCCGACTTAACTTTCTATGCAAACGCTTCAGTCAATACCGAATGGGATTCTGTAGCAGCCTTCCGCGGGGTCAGTGAAGGTGATGTTATTCGCTTTGCATTTGCAAAGCCTGAGCCACTACGTGTTGAACATGAAGCTTTCCGTGATGCAGTCCTTGGGTTGCCAGGGGCAAATGAACGAATTGTGACTATGGAACAAGGTCTAGCAACGGTTGCAGTTGCGGGTGCAATTCTAGAAAGTGCCGCAACAAAGAAAGTTGTCTCACTATGAAGATCGCGGTTGTAGCCCTTGGAAAAATCGGCCTGCCATTAGCAGTGCAATTTGCTAACAAGGGCCACCATGTTATTGGATGTGATGTAAATCAAAAATCTGTTGATCTTATTAACGCTGGGACCGAACCTTTTCCAGGTGAAGAGCATTTAGAGGAGTATCTTAAGAAAGTAGTGGCATCCGGACACTTAGTAGCAACGACAGATACGAAAACGGCAGTCTCTGAATGTGAAGCTGTTGTCGTTGTGGTGCCACTCTTTGTAGATAGTGATGGCGTTCCAGATTTTGGTTGGATGGATGCTGCTACAAAGGATATTGCCGATGGCTTAAAGCCAGGCACGCTAGTGTCTTATGAAACTACTTTGCCCGTTGGAACAACTCGTACCCGCTTTGCTCCAATGTTAGAAAAGATCTCAGGCCTAAAAGCTGGTGTTGATTTTCACTTAGTTTTCTCACCGGAACGCGTATTAACTGGGCGCGTATTTGCCGACCTTCGAAAGTATCCAAAGCTTGTTGGAGGAATCGATGAGATAAGTACTCGGGTGGGAATCGAGTTTTATGAAAAAGTTCTCGATTTTGATAATCGCCCTGATTTAACTCAAGCAAATGGTGTGTGGGATATGGGCTCGGCTGAAGCCAGTGAAATGGCTAAGCTTGCTGAAACTACATATCGCGATGTAAATATCGGTTTAGCAAATCAATTTGCAATCTTTGCTGAAACGGCAAACATTGATATCGCTAAAGTAATTGCTGCATCAAATTCGCAACCCTTTAGCCATATTCATCAACCTGGTATCGCAGTTGGTGGGCACTGCATCCCCATTTACCCACGTTTTTACTTGTGGAATCACCCTGAAGCAACGGTTGTTCGCGCAGCTCGCGAGGCAAATGCAGCAATGCCAGCGCATGCAGTTGGAATGTTGGTCGGAGCTTTGAGTTCACTCAAGGATAAAAAGATTGCCGTTCTAGGAATTTCTTATCGTGGCGGAGTAAAAGAAAGTGCTTTTTCTGGAGTATTTCCAACCGTCTCTGCCCTCAAAGCCGCAGGGGCGCAGATCCTTGTTCATGATCCTATGTATAGCGATGAAGAGATTACACAACTTGGATTTACTCCCTATGCAATTGGCGGTGCAGTCGATGGAGTTATTCTTCAAGCAGATCATGCTGAATATAAGAAACTTACATCTGCTTCATTTCCTGGAGTCAAAGCGGTAATCGATGGCCGACGTACTATGAGTTCGAGTAATTTTCCTGGCGTAGATTTTAGAGTTATTGGGGCGCCTGCTTAGTAATAACTGCAAAGGGCATGTGCACGCGAGCTACTGGGTTTGTTTGGGCAATTCGATTATAAATATTAACTAGATTTTCAGCTTGACGCTCCCAGCTACGCTCTTTTAAAACTTCATCGCTATATGCACTTTGATACTTAGCTTTATTGGCTAATACTTTATTTACTGCGACCGAAAAATCTGCTACATCTTCAGTGATAAAAACTTCGCCATTACCAAGTCGTTTTACTTCTGCTGCCATTGTGCGAACATCACTGACAACAATTGGAAGTCGGGCCTGCATATATTCACCAAACTTAGTGATGAGTGAAATCTCGTGATTGAGCTTGTGATGAATAGGAATTAGACCGATGTCGGCAGCTGATAAATATGAAACAAGTTCAGAGTTAGGTACATACGGTAAAACGTGGAACCGGTCTTTGAGCGCTACATACTGGGACTGTAAATCTAAGACTGTCTGATTCTTTGGGTTAGCAATCAGCGCTAAATGGACTCCCGGCAGCTCTTTGAGCGCTTCTAAGACTGTAGCAAGCCCCCGTTGAGGTGCAACAGCTCCGGAATAGACAAGCAGAGGTGTTTGATCGCTTATCCCACAGTCTTGGCGCATATTTTTAGGACAAGGCTGTTGACCCTCAAAAAGTGGATCATTGGCTACTAATTCAGGGCGACTTGTTAGACCTAAATGTGGAATCAGTAAGTCAGACATTCCTTCACTCACAGACAAAACTGTCGCGGCCACTGCGCTGTATCGCTTCTCCTCACGGGTGTAAACAAGCTTGAGTGGAGCATTGAGATGAGAAACTCCCGGAACATACTCATGTGCATCGTAAACTAACTGAGCCGTGTGGCCCTGAGTGGCTAAATATTCAACTAGTGCTCCAGCGATTGGTAGCGCCGTGTAATCATGTGCATGAATTACATCTGGTTTGAATTTTAATGCGATTGGCTTAAGCGTTGATCGAGCACGCCCTAAGTTTGGAATCGTGGGTTCCTTGATGGGTAAGTATTTCACTTGAAACCTGCGCTTGTAATATCGTAACGCTCGTAAGATGAAAGCGATAAAACTTTGCTTTACAACAATCTTTAAGTGGACCCGTTCAATATTGGTATAGCCAATTTTCAAATGATCATCATGATGGTTTGGCCTAGCACCACATACAAGAACGTCCCAACCCGCATTACCTAAAGACCATGCGCACTTGAGAACTCGTGAATCTTCAGTGACGCCATTCAGTACGATATGCATTGCACGTGGGGAAGAGCTCATGTTCAAAATCTATAGGTTGCCTCGCTATGAAGCCAGCATAAAACAACTGTTTCACCCACTCTAAAAAGAGTCGACCGATAACCCGGATTGGTGGTATAACTTACCAATGAGAAAATTCGCGCATGCAGACTAGTCGTGGAGTCGTTTTTTCCAGTAGAGGCGGGGCAGCGGCTAGTCAGCCATTGGCAGTCAGCGCTGCGATATCAATTCTTAAACAGGGTGGCTCATTTATAGATGCAGGAATCGCGCTGAGCGCGGTTATTAGCGTTGTAGAGCCTGGAGCATCACATCTTGGTGGCGATGCTTTTTTAATCACGCATCATGCTAAAACACAAGAGAATCTTGCTTTTAACGGAAGTGGTGAAGCCCCACATGCTGCAACGCCTTCTGCCTATGCCGGTGGAATTCCTCTGCATGGCTATAAATCAGCCACAGTTCCAGGGTTAGTTTCAACATGGTTTGCCGCTCATGAGCGTTATGGAAAACTTTCAATGGCTCAATTATTAACTCCAGCGATTGATTATGCCGAGAATGGTTTTGCGGCAACACCTAGCTTTGTAAAGCGTATCGCTGGGCATTTAGCGATTGCACCCAATGCCGAAATTTTTAAGGCGATGGGGATAGATCCAGCAGTAAAAGTTGGTGAGATTGTTATACAAAAAGATCTTGCCCAATCACTTCGGTTAATTGCTAAGCAAGGCCGTAGCGCTTTTTATCAAGGTGAGATTGCGAATAAACTTATAGTTGGCTCTGAGAACTGGTTCAACTCTGAAGATTTGGATTCACATACAACTCGCGTGCTTGATCCGCTTGCAGTTAAATACCGTGGAGCAACTGTTTTTGGTCAACCACCACCAAGCCAAGGAATGATTTTGTTAGAAGAGCTACTTCTGTGCGAACGCTTTGATATCTCAGCCCTTGATCAGTCACATCGTATTCACGTAGGCGTAGAGTCAAAGAAAATAGGCTTCGCTGATAGGAATTTAACGCTTTCGGATCCAGAGTTTCTCGATGTTAATGTAGAGAAAATCTTATCAAAGGAAAATATAGATATCAGAAGCCCGCAAATAGAGCTTGATAAAGCTAATAATGAGCGTACTCATTCCCAAGAAGGCAGCGATACAACGTATTTTTTAGTGGTTGATAGTGAAGGCAATGCGGTTTCATGGATTCAATCCGTCTTTCATGGTTTTGGGAGTTCATGGGTCATCCCTGGTACTGGAATCGTGCTCAACAATCGTCTCACTGGTTTTTCACTTCACCCCCAGTCTCCAAATATCATCGCACCAGGAAAGCGTCCTGCGCACACATTAAATGCGTGGACGGCCACACGTGCAGATGGTTCGCTCTATTTAGTGGGTGGAACACCTGGGGCAAATATTCAAGTTCAAACTAATTTGCAGTTGATTCTTAATGTGATTGATCTGAAGATGAATGTGCAAGAAGCCATTGAAGCTCCACGTTGGCAGCACTTAAGTATTGCGGGTCAAAGCTCTATTGAGGAACTTGGCGATGGCGTGCTTGAGATAGAAGATCGCGTGCCAACGCCGGTGATAGATGCACTTAAATCAAAGGGCCACGACGTACAAATAATTGGTCCATGGGCACATGGTTCATCGGTGCAATTGCTAGAAGTTCTAGCTGATGGCACCTATGCATTCGGTTCAGATCCGCGGTGTGACGGCCTTGCAGCGGGTATTTAGAGAATAGAACTAAACGTGGACAAGCCCTACGATAAGGATATGTCTTCGCTGCCCAATGATTCTAAATGGGTTCGTGCCAATACATTATTAACACAAAACACCAAGAGTGCTGATTTCGCTTTAATAGGTATTCCAGCACATGAGAGCTCTATTTCACTAAACAATGCGCATTTAACTCCTGCAGCAATTAGAGAAGCCCTGGCTCGATACTCAACATTTTCAACTTCTGCAGCAATTGATCTAGCAGGTAGATCCTTTACCGATTTAGGTGATGTGCAATCACCTGACGGCATTGAGGGACGCGGACGGGTGAAAAGTGCGGTTCAAGGCTTACTCAGTAAGCATAAATTGGTAGTTGCCCTGGGTGGAGATAACTCAATTACGTACTCAGTTGCATCGGGATTATGGCCAGATTTATCTAACGTTGGCTTGATTACCTTTGATGCGCACCATGATTTACGCGATGGTCATAGCAATGGGTCTCCTGTGTGGGAGCTCATTCAAGCTGGACTACCAGGAAAAAATATTGTGCAGATTGGTATCGCTGACTTTGCTAATAGCGCCGAATACAGTGCTCGTGCTAAGGAAAATAGAATCACAGTTATTTCGCGTGCAGATTTACGTACACGTTCAATTGCCGATGTGGTTAAGCAAGCCCTCGATATTGCAGGTGCTGGCGGACGTGAAATTTATGTTGATTTAGATGTTGATGTTTGTGATCGCAGCGTCGTGCCTGCATGCCCAGCGGCAATGCCAGGTGGAATCAGCGCCGATGAATTGCGTCAAGGTGCATTCTTACTGGCAGCCGATAAGCGAGTGCGTGCAATCGATATTACTGAGATTGATGCCTCAATTGATTCGCCAGATCAGCGCACAGTTCGCCTGGCCGCATTGTTGGTTTTAGAGGCGGCAGCTGGTTTAGCCTCTAGCTAAGCGTTGCCACAACTTCCTTAGCTGCAGAAAGAACTGCACCTGAGTTAATCAATGTTGTGGCCGCTTCAAGTTCGGGTGATAAAAAGCGATCTGGGCCAACACCTGGCACTGTTTTACGAAGCTCTGAAATAACACGCGCCGTTGCCGGTGAAGGTCTCAGTCCTTGACGAAACTCAATGGCTCGCGCCGATGTCACTAATTCAATCGCCAGAATCCGAGCTAAGTTCTCAACTACCTTGCGCAGTTTGCGTGCGGCCGACCAACCCATTGAAACATGATCCTCTTGCATCGCCGATGACGGAATCGAATCAACGCTTGCTGGGGTAGATAAACGCTTGTTTTCACTGACTAATCCAGCTTGTGTGTACTGGGCAATCATCAAACCAGAGTCAACGCCAGGGTCGTGGGCTAAGAATGGTGGCAAGCCAGCAGAGCGATGTTGATCAAGTGCGCGGTCTGTCCGGCGCTCAGCCATTGATCCTAAATCAGTTGCGGCGATTGCTAGAAAATCTAAGACATAACCGACTGGTGCTCCGTGAAAATTACCATTTGATTCAACTCGACCATCGGGCATAACAACTGGATTATCGATCGAGCTGGCTAATTCGCGGGCAGCAATTGTTGAGGCATGTGTAATTGTGTCTCGAACTGCGCCATTAACTTGGGGTGCACAGCGCAATGAGTATGCATCCTGTACACGAGAATCATTTTCTAAGTGTGAAGCGACAATGCCTGAGTTCTGAAGCATGGCGTAAATATTTGCCGCACTTACCGCTTGGCCAACTTGTGGGCGAAGTGGAGCATGTAGATCTGGGGCAAATACGCGATCGGTTCCGAGTAGACCTTCGATACTCATCGCCGTTGTTATATCGGCAACTGCGCACAAGTGTTCTAGATCAGCACAGGCCATGATTAACATCCCGAGCATTCCATCGGTACCATTTATAAGCGCAAGACCCTCTTTAGCTTCTAGTTCAATCGGTGTAATTCCTGCGGCATCTAAGGCTTGTATTGTTGGCATTTCAATACCGTTGGCATCATGGACTCGACCTTCACCCATCAAGGCAAGAGCACAGTGCGAGAGTGGAGCTAAGTCGCCACTACACCCGAGTGAACCAAACTCTGGAACAACTGGAGTAATGCCCTTATTGAGGAACTCAACGTAGGTCTGTGCCAAAGCAACACGTACGCCAGTACGCCCTGAAGCCATGGTGCGCAGGCGTAAAAACATCAATGCCCGCACAACTTCACGCTCAATTGCTGGGCCCACACCTGCGGCATGCGAGCGAATTAAGGATTTCTGTAACTGCACCCGATCTTCAACATCAATGTGGCGATTAGCTAAGGCCCCAAAGCCAGTTGAAACCCCATAAACCGGAACTCCACCAGCGGCATACCCCTCAATAAATTTTCTAGATGTATTCATTGCTTCGATCGCACTCTGTGAAAGTGCGACCTGTGATCTATGTCGTGCCACATCAATCACATCGGCAAATGTTACTCCCGCTGTCGATAGCGTAATTGTTTTAGATGAGCTGGAGGCCATTGCGCCAAACCTGTTCTACTAAGTTAACACCGGGGCGGTATGCCAAGTGAATATGCGATGGAGCGTTGAGAATTTGGAAATCGGCACGTGCGCCTTCAACTAAATGACCAATGTCATCGCGGCGCAGCGCTTTGGCACCACCCATAGTTGCCGACCATACTGCTTGCTCTGGAGAAAAATGCATCTCGCGTACAGCCATTGCAATGATAAAAGCCATGCTCGTTGTGTAGGAAGATCCAGGATTACAGTCCGATGCAAGTGCAACGGCAATACTTGCTTCAAGTAAAGGGCGAACATCAGGATATGCCGATTTTGTAGAAAACTCTGCGCCAGGTAGCAGCGTTGCAACGGTCTTAGAAGTTGATAGCGCTTCAATATCGGCCTCAGTCAGATGTGAAACGTGATCAACCGAAGCTGCATCTAGTTCGACTCCCAGCATTACGCCTTGTCCCTCTTGTAATTGATTTGCGTGAATACGCGGTAATAAACCCTTAGCAATTCCCGCCTTTAATATTCGGCGTGCATCCTCTACAGCGAAGGCGCCTTTGTCGCAAAAGACGTCTATCCATTTGGCAAATGGGGCGACAGCATCGAGCATCTCTCCACAGACTAGATCAACATAATCTTTTGGTAAATCTTTATACTCGACTGGTACAACGTGAGCACCAAGAAAAGTCGTTTCATCGGTGATCTGACTGGCGATTTCAAGGCAGCGCTGCTCATCATGGACCGATAAACCGTAGCCGGACTTAATTTCAAGGGTGGTAGTTCCGCCAGAGTGAGCCTCTGCCGCTAAGAATTTGGCATGAGCCAGGAGTAATTCGTCACTGGCTTTTCGAGTTTTTTCAACCGTGGATGCAATACCTCCGGCGGTATAGCTCTCCCCCAACATGCGTGCACGAAACTCATTGCTGCGATCGCCAGCAAAAATCATATGTGTATGGCTATCTACATAACCCGGTAGCACACACATACCTTCAGCATCGATATGTGTCTTGATGTGTTTGGTTGGCGCTTGCGAATTTGCTCCCGCCCAGGCAATAACTCCATCTTCGATCAGAAGCGCTGCATCATTAATCAAACCAAGCTTAGTTCCATCGTGGGTTGGATCATTTGTAACTAACTGACCTATGTTGGTGATTAAGGTGCTTGTCATTATCTATTCAATATCTAACATCGGAACATGCACATGGCGCTCTCGTGCAGTGTCAACAGCTAAGTCATAACCAGCATCGGCATGGCGAATGACTCCCATACCTGGATCATTTGTAAGTACGCGTGCTAACTTTTGCGCTGCTAACTTCGTGCCATCGGCAACTGAGACTTGACCGGCGTGAATTGAGCGACCCATACCGACGCCACCACCGTGGTGAATTGAGACCCATGATGCACCTGAAGAAATATTGACCATTGCATTTAATAACGGCCAGTCGGCAATCGCATCTGATCCATCTATCATCGCTTCGGTCTCACGATACGGTGATGCCACAGAGCCACAATCTAAATGATCGCGGCCAATAACAATCGGTGCCGATACTTCACCACGAGCAACTAAATCATTGAATGCTAACCCTGCCTTATCGCGTTCGCCATACCCCAACCAACAGATTCGCGCAGGCAGACCTTGAAAAGCGACTTTTTCTTGCGCCATTGTTATCCAGCGATGGAGACCTTCATTCTCTGGGAACAAATCAATTACCGCCTTGTCAGTGCGGTAAATATCTTTGGGATCTCCAGAGAGTGCCACCCAACGAAATGGACCTTTTCCTTCGCAGAAAAGTGGGCGAATATAGGCCGGAACGAAGCCTGGGAAGGCGAAAGCACGTGCATAGCCACCTTGGCGGGCTTCATCACGAATCGAATTTCCATAATCAAATACTTCAGCGCCTTTATCCATAAAGCCCACCATGGCCTCAACGTGCTTAGCCATAGATGCCTTAGAGCGTTTAGTGAAATCCTCTGGATCATCTTTAGCCATCTGTGTAGCTGCATGAACATCAACACCAACTGGCACATATGAAAATGGATCATGGGCCGAAGTCTGATCAGTAACAATATCTATAGTAACATCCATCGATAAAAGCAGCGGGAAAAGCTCGGCAGCGTTGCCAACTAAACCAACAGATAGTGGAAGGCCTAAGGACTTAGCTTTAAGTACGCGCTCGACTGCATCATCTACGCTATCGGCGATCTCATCTAGATAACGCGTTTCAATTCGCTTTTCTAAACGCGATTTATCAATGTCAATAATTAAACACACGCCACCGTTCATGGTTACAGCTAGGGGTTGCGCTCCGCCCATACCACCACAACCACCAGTTAATGTCAGCGTTCCTTGCAGCGTGCCATTGAAACGTTTTTGTGCGACCGCTGCAAAAGTTTCATATGTACCCTGCAAAATTCCCTGAGTACCGATATAGATCCATGAACCAGCAGTCATTTGGCCATACATTGTTAAACCTAAATGCTCTAAGCGGCGAAACTCTGGCCAGTTTGCCCAGTCCCCCACCAAATTAGAGTTTGCGATTAATACACGCGGTGCCCATTCATGCGTTTGAAAAACGCCGACAGGTTTACCTGATTGCACTAATAATGTTTCATCATCTTTTAAATTTGTTAAGCTCTTTACTATTGCATCAAATGACGGCCAATTACGAGCAGCTTTGCCGGTGCCACCATAGACAACTAAATTTTCTGGATGTTCGGCTACAGCAGGATCTAAATTGTTATGCAGCATGCGAATCGCCGCTTCTTGAGCCCAGCCTTTAGCGGTTAAATTGGAGCCCGTCGCCGCGTGCAGTACACGTGAAGTCATACGGGCAAGACTATCGGCACTGGATTGGCCTGAAAAGTGTTATTTGCAAAGGCTTTGTGCCCATTCCTTATATTTCAAAGAAAGCTCTTTTACGGCAGCGATTTCATGAATCTTTGTTCGATCACCATTCTTAGCTGCATATAAATCTGCAATCGTAATTGAATGGTCTGGCACATGAATCACCGTGATTGAATCCCCAGCGCTAATTTCTCCCTCTTCAATGATGCGTAAATAGGTTCCAGGCTTTCCGGCCTCCATAAACTCTTTAATTAGAGTTGGTCGGCTCCAGAATCCAGCAAATACGCGACATGGTATTCGGGGTTGTGAAACTTCCAAGACAGTAGAACCGATTCTCCACCGCTCACCGACAACGGCTCGATTAACATCAACGCCGCTCGTTGTTAAGTTTTCACCAAAACGGCCATTACTGATTGACATACCTAAATTACTTTCCCACCAGTCGGCATCTTCGCGCGCATAGGCGTAAACAGCTTGGTCATATCCACCATGATGTTTGCGATCAGCAATAATGTCATTACCAACGTGGTGATTTTTTAACTGCACGGGGCCACTTACTGGTCGCTTATCGATTCCTGACTTGGCTTCATCGCCAGCCCAATCCCCTTCGACTATCTTGGTTGCAATATTGAGCGATAAGACTTTCATGACTTACTCTGGGAAATGGCACGCAACATGTGAGTTGCCAATTTGTAGTAACTCAGGCACATCAGTGCGGCATTTTTCAGTTGCTTTCCAGCATCGAGTGTTAAAAACACAGCCCGATGGTGGATTAACCGGACTAGGTAAGTCTCCAGATAAAATGATTCGCTCTCGGGTCTTCTCGGTTCGTGGATCAGGTTGTGGAACCGCAGATAACAGCGCCTTTGTATATGGGTGGTGTGGATTTGCATAGAGTGCGTTGGTCTCACCGATCTCCATGATCTTACCTAGATACATCACTGCTACACGATCTGAAATATGTTGAACAACAGATAAGTTGTGAGCGATAAAGACCATGCTGATTCCATCTTGCTCTTGTAGGTCTTCGAGTAAGTTAATCACTTGAGCTTGAATCGAAACATCTAAGGCGCTTACAGGCTCATCGGCGATGATAAATCGAGGCTTTAATGCGATTGCACGTGCGATTCCAATGCGCTGGCGCTGCCCACCAGAGAACTCATGTGGGTAGCGGTTGTAGTGCTCAGGGTTTAGTCCAACGCGCTCCATTAACGACTGCACTGCAGTTTTTAGCCCCCCTTGTGGCTCAATTCCTTGAATCTCAAATGGGGCGGCAATAATCTTTCCAATTGTCTGGCGCGGATTCAACGCCGTGTAAGGATCTTGAAAAATGATCTGCATCTGAGAGCGCAGCGGACGCATAGCACCTGATTTAAAATCAGTAATATCTTGTCCCTCAAAAAGTAACTTACCTGAAGTAGGTTCATTTAACTTTAAAATAGTTCGACCAGCTGTTGTCTTGCCACAACCGGACTCACCAACCAGGCCGAGAGTTTCACCGGCAAGTAAATCAAAAGATATGCCATCAACGGCTTTGACTACTTGATGTTTACGTTTGCCACCGATCGGAAAATGCTTTGTTAGATTTTGTACACTAAGAATTACATCTTTACTCATGAGCGCACCTCCTTAAGCTCTGTTACAAAGAGCTTGTCCCGGACAGCCTCGTCAACGTGACAGCGTGAAAGATGATTGGGATTTGTCCCAAGTAACTCTGGGCGATCGTTTGCACAGATATCTCCAGCTGCATGGCTGGCAAATTCACATCGCGGAGCAAATGCACAGCCTGTAGGCAAGTTAATAAGTGATGGAGGCTGACCAGGAATTGCTTTCAGACGATCTGACCCATGCGTTGATATACGTGGCACTGACTTGAGCAGTCCAAGTGTGTATGGGGCTTTAGGTTTATAGAAAACATCATCTGCTGAGCCTTGCTCCACAATTCGTCCGCCATACATAACTGAAACTCTGTCGGCAACCTGTGCAACGACTCCAAGATCGTGAGTGATAAGAAGAATTCCCATGTTGAACTCTTTTTGTAAAGATGCGAGCAAAATTAAAATCTGCGCTTGAACCGTTACATCTAAGGCCGTTGTAGGCTCATCAGCAATCAAAATACGAGGTGAATTCATAAGCGCCATCGCGATCATTACACGTTGGCGCATGCCCCCTGAAAACTGGTGTGGATACTCATCTGCGCGTTGGGCGGGCTCTGAGATACCTACAAGATCCAGCATTTCAATTGCGCGCTGGCGTGCCTCTTTTTTCTGGCCAGGGTTATGAACTAAATACCCTTCGGCCAATTGATTGCCCACTCGATAGTAAGGATGCAATGAGGACATTGGATCTTGAAAAATCATGGCCACGGCTCGTCCACGAAGCAGACGAATTTCTTCATCAGTTGCCGTAACAATATCTATGTTGCGATCGCCATCTTTTAATACAATAGAGCCGGATAACTGAGCGGCGCCCTTTTTATGTAAGCCCATCACTGATAAACCTGAGACTGTCTTACCGGAACCCGATTCGCCTACGATTGCGACTGTCTCGCCCTCGTTAAGAGTTAATGAAACACCATCGACTGCTCGAACTAATCCGTCATCAGTCGGGAAGGCAACGTGTAAATCACTTATTTTAAGTAGCTCGGCCATTAGATTCTCACTCGCGGATCCAAGACTGCGTAAAGCATGTCAATGACGAGGTTCATAATAATTACAACAGCGGCGGCCAAAATAGTTGTTGACAGCACAATGGGTAGATCAAATTCATAGGTTGAGCGAAGAGTGAGACGACCTAAACCAGGTAAATTAAAAATTGTTTCGGTAATGATTGCGCCACCGATAAGGCCAGCAAAATCTAGTCCGGCCAACGTAATAATGGGTGCAAAGACGGCGCGCATAGTGTGCTTGAAAAGTACGGTGCGCTCCTTTACCCCTTTTGCCCGGGCGGTACGTATGTAATCCTCACCTAAGGTTTCTAACACTGCTGCTCGCGTAAATCGTGTGTAAAGGGCGGCATATGCAATCGCCAAAGTAATCCATGGCAAAATAAAGAACTGAAAAAATTTATATGGATTCTCAGTAATTGGCGTATAGCCAATGAGAGATAGAGGTACTAACTTCCACTTGATTGTTACCCAGATCAGAAGAGCCAGCCCTGTGACGAAAGTTGGTAGTGACGTTCCTAGGAGCACAAAGACAGAGCCGACTCTGTCAGGCCATTTATTCTTAAATCTTGCAGCGATGATTCCAAGGCTGACGCCGACAATGAGCCAAATTATTAACGCGCCTAAGGCCAAGCTGACGGTTACAGGAAGAGCTTCGCGCAGCAAATCAGTGACGCAAGCATTTTCATTGTAAGAATAACCAAAGGAGGGTGCTGGGCAGGAAAAAGCCGCTGATCCAGTGCCGTAGGAGCGTCCTAAAAAGATTCCGCCCAGAAAGAGGAAATACTGAATATAGAGCGGTTTATCGAAGCCAAGTTTTATTCGATTAGCGGCAATAATTTGATCCGTGCAGTGTTGCCCACATGTGAGTGCAGCTGGGTCAAAAGGTAGTAAAGAAAAAATTGCGAAGACTACTGCTGATACAACTAGGAGTGTGACTATAGCGAAAAATACTCTGCGGCTAACAAAGTTCAACATCACCACTCCCATCCAAAAGAATTAAACACACTCGTATCAAGTAAAGTACTCCTGGCGCTGAATCAATCAGCGCCAGGAGTACTTTACTTCTTACTACTTAACTATTCTTGTCAAAAAGAGTGAGATTAGTTATTAACCCACATCTTTCCGAAGGCCGGGTTGCCCTGAGGTACCCAGAAGAACACACCAGCTACTTGTGATCCCCAAACAAACTGAGCCTTACCAAAGATTGTTGGTAGTACCCAGAAGTTCTTCATTGCCTCTACATCTAGCGCCTTCCACATTGTTGCTTGCTTGGCACGATCAGTAGTCAACATTGCTTGCTTGACGCCATCTTCGAATGCCTTGTAAGCAGGATCGCCTGAGTTCTGTGAAAGGTTAAATCCACCGAATGTAGCGAACAACTCTGGAATAACTGTTGATGCATTTGCCCAGTCAGCACCCCAGCCTGAAGCTGACAAATCGCTCTGCTTGTCAGGGTTCATAACTGTTGGGTAGTAACCCGAGCTAATTGGGTTAAAGACGACCTTGATTCCGGCACGAGCATACGCTGCAGTGTCAATTGGAATTGTGTCATTAAGAGCTACTGATTGACGTACGTCAATCTTGATTCCAGTCTCAGTAGCCTTCTTGTAGTCAGCAGGACACTTTGTCTTGGCTGTCTCCATAAGTGCCTTTGCCTTAGGAATATTTCCTTCAGGAATAAAGTCAGCACTTCCTGGACCTACGACCTTAGTTGGTGCGTAGTCAGTTGCTAGAAGTGGGCTGATTACGCCAGTTGCAAATGAACCTGCATATGTTGTTCCGCCAGCATAATCAAGCAGCGCTTTAGCGTTACGTGAGTAATACATAGCTTGACGAATTTCAATGCAAGGCATTGCCTTAACGTTGAATGCAATATAACGAGCATATGGATCTGGGTTGTTCATACGACGGTTCTTAAATGTAGAATTTGTGAAGAACTTGTCGTTGTTTGTTGACAGTGGCTCTCCAAAGTTAACTGCAGTTGGAATCGTATCTCCCAAGATTATCTGGTCGATAACCTCCTCGTCGTATCCAAACATGATGATAACTTCATCAGGATATGGAGTACGAACTGGATCTGAAGCCTTATTCCACTTTGAGTTACGTACAAGCTTTAGCTGAGTCTTGCTGTTCTCAGCAATCTTGTATGGACCTGTTGCCTGTGGCTTTAGGTCGTACTTATCGCCTGTGTCTAACTTAGCTTGAACCGGTGAAATAACTCCGTAAGTTCCAAGGTAGTTAAAGTCGGCAACTGACTTATTGAGGTTAAATGTAATTGTGCGATGGTCTGCTGAACAAGAAACTGCCTTATGGAAAGCTGCTAGACCTGCTGCATCTTTCTTGTATGGGCCCTTGAAAACTGAGTTGCCATCTTTGTCTTTTGGAATATCTAACCAAACCTGAAGGTAACCAGGACCATCAGTAATGACATCAGTTGCAAATACGCGTGATACGCCGTATTGCACATCTTCACATGTGATTTTCTTGCCATCTTCAAAAGTTGAGCCTGGACGAAGCGTAAACTTCCATGTCTTAGCTGCATTGCTTGGTATGCCAGTGTTAGTTGCAAGGTCAGGAACAAGTGATGCACCTGCTGCTCCTGGTACTGGATTGTATGCAACAAGGGTGCGAGTCGTAAATGAGTTCATAAACGCTAAGTCGCGACCTGTGTAGATTCGTGATGGGTCATAGTGATCTAGTCGTGGTGTGTGCTCAAGAAAGGTGAGAATTCCACCAGTCTTAGGGGTAACTGCGGCGCTAGCAGATGTTGCACCAGAAACCATGACGGCACTGATTGCAAGTGCGCTAGCAGCGCTAATTACAACGGCACGACGAAGAGCAGAAACATTGCTCATTGACGTATTCCTTTCATAGAGGGCGCGAAGAAGACGCCATTAGCGTGAATTCAATCAGATAATGTCCGCTTTGTGAACACGAACAGATAACGGCCTGATAACAAAGAGCGATGTTTTGGGGGTGAAACTAGCGGTCTGCCCGAGGATCTAAAGCGTCGCGAAGTGCATCTCCGACAAGATTGAAAGCTAGAACCACAAGTACAAGAGAGCCGGCAGCGACGAGGAAAAAGCTTGGCATGACGGTGACATATCTGGTGGCATTTGAAAGCAGAATTCCCCATGTGGATGCAGGGGGTTGCACACCAAGTCCTAAGTATGAATACACCGCCTCGGCAGCTAAATATCCTGGAAGTGAGAGGGAGACAACAACAATTACCGGCGCCCACAAATTAGGTATCAACTCTTTTGTCATTACTCGCCATCGAGTTGCTCCCATGGCTTGGGCCGCAGTAACAAACTCGCGTTCGCGCAAGCTAAGTACCTGCGAACGAATCAGACGAGAAAATCCGGGCCAGCCAAAAAATGATAAGAAAAATACTAAGAAGATAATGCGGGCACTGTTGCCTTGAGCAATTCCTGCTGCTTCGATTCGCGCGACCATAGGTTGATTGAGCGCAACAATCATAAAGAAGGCTGGAAACGCAAGGAGGAAGTCAGTTGTGCGGCCTAAGTAATTATCTATACGACCTCTGAAATATCCACCAATGATTCCGACAAATAAACCAATAGTTAGACTAGTAAGTGTAGTTAATATTGCAATAAGAAAAGAAATGCGCGAACCATACAGAAGTTGTGCAAGAAAATCGCGACCTGTTCCTGGAATGATTCCAAATGGATGGTGCAGGCTAATTCCAATTGTTGGAATTCCACTAGAATCTAATTGATCTAAGTGCAAGGTATCCGGGTCAACGCCGATAATTTTCGCCACAAGTGGGGCAAATAAGGAGAGCAAGAGCAGAGTGACGCTGACAAGTGCTGCGCCCACACCCACTTTATTGCGCTTAAAGCGCATCCAAGCAATCTGTCGGGGGCTGCGCCCTTGGATGGCTACGACACTCAGCGGAGCGGCTTTGACTTCAGATTTCGTACTCACAGTGCTTACTCTATACTTTGGTTACAGAATATGGCACCTCAGTTAGGTGCTTAAATTTTTTAAGGGGTTTGATTTCTATGAAAACACTCGCAACTTCTTCCAGAGCTTTAATCATCAGCGCGGCATTAATCCTGCTCCTTAGCGCATGTGGATCAAAGACAGTCGAATCAACCCTTACGCAAGAGGAGGGTAAAGCCCTCACTGAAACCGTTGAGGCCGCCCCACAAGCAACTGGTGGTTTTGATTCACCTGTTATTACTCCAGACAAAATCTCTTACACCTTATCTTCGCCTTCGCACTTTGTGCCAGGCAAGTTCGCAGCAGGTCAGCTTCCAGATTTAACAAATGAAAAATTTACAGTCACAGTCACTAACAATTCAGCTGCCGCGCTTGACCTTGCAGCGTTGATAGTTAAGGGAAGCACAGCCAGCGGTGAATGCGTTGACATTTTTGATGGTGACAATTCAATGGCGGGTGCACCTACTGATCCATTAGCTGTCGGCGCAACTACAACTTTTGCTTGGGGTCTATCCTGCCCAGGAAAAGCTGGAATTGATTTTTCAGTGGTGCTATCAAATGCGGGCGTAAATATCGTTGAAGTTACTGGAAAACTGGCTTAATCACTTCTGATTAAATCGAACTGGGCTCCATGCAGGACCTAGCTCCTGGTACTCCGTATTTATATCGCTGCTTCGCTTTGCGCGAAAGTATTCATCGATATCATAACGCTTTTTTGCCTTTAAATCGGCAAAGGCTAAGTTGTAGCCACCATGGGGAATAAGGAAATCACCAGTTACATAAAAGATGTATCTGGAGCCATCTTCATAAGGATATGAGTCCGATGTATCCCAGTCGGTGGAGTCAAAGAAACATCTCTCCGATACCCGGCCATCGTAGAAGCCCTTCATAATCGAATCATGCTTGGCGCTCTGAACTCGCGTGTAAAGAAAGCTGGTCTCGTCCATCCCAATTGGGTAATAAGAGGATTGACCGGGGCCGGCATACATGAGGATTTCCACGCCATCTTTGAGAAGATAGATATCCCCGCTGCGCTCAAAGAGAATATCTCGGCCATTTTTTGCAAAGTAAGGCATCGAGGATTCAGGCTTGCCCTGCGTGAGATATTTTTTGTCGCCGCCATCGGCCTTCATAGTTACAAGAACGCCATCCTGCTTATAAATGATGGTAGAGCCAGTGGGAGAAAACTTGGGGTCTTCATCGCGAGCGCCATTAGGTCCAGTCAGGTTAACGGGCTGCGCCCATGTAGATCCGTCCCAGTGAGAGACAAAGACATCCCACTCGTTCTCAGGCAAACCAGCTTGTGAACCCATAAATGTGATCATCTGACTATCGGCAGAAAAATGGGCGTTGATGGGTGAGACTATGCCGGCCCAATCGCCGCCGACCTGGGTCATTGTCCCCGTTGGTAAATCGATCATCCATAACGTGGCATCCCAGGATTGGTAGTCGCTATAACGGTGATAAATCAGCGTTCCGTCTAATTGGGGCGCTCGCGAGCGCGTGATGGCAACGAGGGAGAGGGCAATGGCCAGAAGTGCAACGACGGCCGCGACACGCCTATTCATATATCCCCCTCATAACCCCTTGATCATATCTGAAAACTCTGTAAGGTAACCTAACACAAAGCGGTAGGTTTCCTAACACAATGGCGTGGGCTTTTTGTGGACTTACCCCCGTAAGTAACAGGAGTACATATGATGAAGAAACGCTTGCTCGCATCAACTGCGGTCATTGCCCTCTTTGCAGCCAGTTTACTTGGTGCAACGAGTGCGGCCTCCGCTGCATCACGAACTGTCACAGTATGGCAGCCACAAACTGGTGGAACCCTAGAGGCATGGCAAGCTGCTATGACTCGTATTGAAAAAGCAAACCCTGGCCTAACAATTAAGTCTGTTGGCTCAGTCGATATGGCTAAATCCCTTGCCGCTATTAACGCTGGCACAGGTCCCGATATTTCACTATCAAACGGCGCGGGAAACCTTGGTTGGTTCTGTGGCAGCGGTGCTTGGCAGTCACTTAATAAATCAATCTCCTCATCAAAAGGCATAAAGCTTGCAACAACTTTCACTGCGCCAGCAATTAATTACTCAACAAGTGGATTAAACCGTTGCGCACTTCCCGCCCCTGGTGGAACTGAAGTAACAACTTTTTACTACAACAAAGATCTTTTAACTAAGGCTGGATTTAAAAATCCACCTAAAACTACAACTGAATTGCTTAACTACTCAAAGAAGTTAACCACATTCAACTCAGATGGATCGATCAAGACTGCAGGATTTATTCCATGGGCTGGCTATGCCAGCAATGACATGGATGCAATGTGGCTTGGCTGGATGTTTGGAGCAACATGGTTTAACGCTCATGGTGATCCAGCATTCTCCGCAGATGCACGGTGGACTCGTGCATTCACATGGCAAAAGAATTTCATCGCTCAGGTTTACGGCGGTGGCGATTTCAAGAAAGGATCAGCGGCAGTAACGAAGTTTTCAGCAAGTGCTGGCGATTTCTGGGGTGGCGATAATGACTTCATCACAGGTCGAGTAGCAATGATGACCTCTATGGACTGGATGTCACAGATGTTCTGTGATCTTAATTGGTCACTTAATCCATGTAATAAGCCAGTTGTTAACTTCGGAATTGCAGCCCTTCCAATGGAAGATCGTGCAGTTGCACAGTACGGATCAAGTGCAGTTGGTGGAGCTCTCATGGGTATCTCTAAAGGTTCAAAAAACTTTAGTGATGCTTGGTTAGTCTTGAAGTCACTTGCTACAGATCCTGTTTTGGCAGTTGAACTATCAAATGCGACTGGTTCAATTCCAACATTAGTATCGTTGCAAAATTCACCAAAGATCACCTTCCCAGCCTTCTATGACGATGTGTATGCAATTACCAAGAATAAATACTCTGGTTGGCATGCACTAAGAAATACAGGTGCACACCGTGAAGAGGCAGAGATGAATAACTTCATGGCTGCATGGCAAGCTGGTCAAGTGAGCAACCTTAAAGAAGGACTAGCAGGAGTTGTTGCTACCGTTAAGGACATCTTGGCAAATAATTACTCTTCAGGATCTGACGGGTAATTAATTAAAATAATGACAAAAGCGTTACAAGCAATCACTTCATTGGTACGCCCCCGCCGAAAGGCGGGGGCTATCAGTGATTCACACATGGATTCAAAAAGAAGGAAACTTCATACACCTTGGATTTTTATTGGCCTCTGTATGTCGCCATGGGTCCTAGGTTTTCTCTTTTTTACCGCATATCCAATGATTGCTAGTTTCTATGAGTCATTCACTCGATTCGATTTGATTAATCCCCCAAAATGGGTTGGCTTAGGGAACTACCGCCGGATGTTCTTTCATGATCAATTATTTTGGATATCTATAAAAAATACGATTTGGATTTCGGCAATATCAATCCCCTTAAGAATTTGCTTTGCATTGTTCACGGCTTGGATTTTGACTAAGCCAAAACGTGGAAGTTCGATTTATCGGACTATGTTCTTTATTCCTGCGATGGTTCCTACGGTTGCAGCAACTATGTCGTTTACGTACATTTTTAATCCAGCTGTCGGCCCTATCAATAGATTTCTTGAATCGATCGGAATCAAAAATCCCCCATATTGGTTCCTCGATCCACACTGGTCGAAATGGGCGCTGATAATCCTTGGTTTATGGGGCATTGGCGACACTATGATCATTTACTTAGCTGGATTTCTCGATGTTCCACGAGCTCTCTATGAAGCTGCAGAGCTGGATGGCGCTAATTCCTGGCAACAATTCCGCTCTGTAACTTTGCCCCTCATGACCCCTGTCATCTTCTTTTCGGCAGTGACTGGAATTATCGGAAGTTTCCAGTATTTCACGCAAGCCTATGTTGCCTCAGGCCAAGTGCTTGACTACTCACATTCCATGTATTTCTATGCAAGTCATATTTATAACGAGGCTTTTGCAAATTATCAGATGGGCTATGCCTCTGCTCTTGCTTGGGTACTGCTCGTTATTACGTTGCTGTGCACATACGTCATGCTTAAAACCCAAAAACGCTGGGTCCATTATCCAAATGGGAGTTTATTTAAATGACCATACATGATCAGATAAATCCCGAAAGTAATCAGAGTGATAAATGGCGGGAAGATGCACGACGTGCCAAGTTTCACAAACGGCGTAAGCGCTTTCTTTTTGCTGTAGCAAATCACTCAGTTTTAATCGCAATGTCCGCGGTTTTTATGATGCCACTCTTTTTGATTGTGGTTATTTCACTTATGGATTTCCAACAAGCTTCACGTCGAGCAATTTGGCCTAATCCTTTTATTTGGCACAATTACATCGAAGTTTTCCAAGCTGTGCCATTTCTACATTGGACGTTAAATACTTTGTTCGTATCTGTTCTGACGATGATTGGAACGGTCGTTTCAAGTGTTCCACCAGCCTACGTTCTTTCACGATTAAATTGGAAAGGACGTCAAACCTCCTTCATAATTATTCTGGCAACCATGATGTTGCCTGGACAAGTAACTATGATTCCCGTATACGTTATTTTCTCAAAGATTCACTGGATACCCTCTTTCTATCCCCTTATTGTGCCCGCCTTTTTCTCAAGTGCTTTTTCTATATTTTTGCTTCGCCAATTTTTTACCACAATTCCAGACGAGATATCAGATGCTGCCAGAATTGATGGCTGCAGCGAATGGCAACTCATGATGCGCATTGTGATTCCCTTAGCAAAACCAGCAATTTCTGCCGTTGGCCTCTTTGCATTCCTTGGTTCATGGAATGATTTCTTTGGTCCATTGCTGTACTTAGTGGAAAATAAAGATTTATGGACACTAGGGATCGGTCTTACGCAATTCCAAGGAATTCACCATGTTGATAAGAACATGATGATGACGGCTTCAGCGCTCTTTATGCTACCTGTGATTATAATTTTCTTCTTCTCACAAAAGGTCTTTATCGAAGGCGTTACTTTGACTGGAGTTAAAGGCTAGATGAGTAAAAAAACCGTTGCCGCCGTTCCCTCGCTGATGCGAGAGATCAACGAGCGTGGAGTCCTGGATATTTTGCGCCAGGAAGGCGCGCTGCACGCAGCTCAAGTTGCGCGATTAATTGGTCTATCTAAACCAACCACAGCCGATATTTTGCGCAGTTTAAGTGAGTACGGCCTAGTCCAAGAGTTCACTCCAGGTGCTGAAGATCCTCGCCGGGCTCGTTCTGTTTATGAGGCAGTAAGTGATGTAAAAGTCAGTTTAGCTATTGATATTGGCTCACGATTTATTCGTGCAGCTATTGGAGATCTCAACCAAGTAATGCGCGCCGAAAACTCTGTACCTGTGAAGTCACTAGAACTTAAAGATTTAGTGACAACAATGCATCAAGCAGTTGACCAAGTTCTTACAACATCTGGATTCAGGCTTAAAGATGTTGCCTCAATAGTTGTAGGTACCCCTGGTGTTATCAATCATGCAACGGGAGTTATCTCGATTGCTGGAACTATTGGCTCACTCGATGGAGTAAATCTCTCTGCGCTGATTGAAAAAGAGTTTGGTATGAAGCCAGCGTTAGAAAACGATATCAATCTTGTGACTGTTGCCGAGCAATTCGCCGGACATGGTCGAGATATTGAAAACTTTGCGGTTTTATCTGTGGGCTCTGGCTTAGGTTCTGGTTTAGTGCTGAACGGAAAACTTTTACGTGGCCACCGTGGAGCCGCTGGCGAAATCTTCTACGTTCCATTTGGTAATCCTTTAGATATACATCGAAGTGCAACCAATCCATCAGGAGATTCGATTGCAGAGATTGCACAAACGCTGGCTAAAAAATTTCCTAAAAGTATTTTGAAAGCACCTTATTCAACCGTTGACATACTCAACGCCGCCAAGGCCAACG
Organism: Streptomycetaceae bacterium; assembly: GCA_007279945.1. Classification (GTDB taxonomy): domain Bacteria; phylum Actinomycetota; class Actinomycetes; order Nanopelagicales; family Nanopelagicaceae; genus Planktophila. The sequence continues at coordinate 26,255 of QYPG01000031.1, forward strand.
ATGAACTCGGAAAAGCCGTAGTGGCAGTTGAAGCCGAACGTATTGCCCTCTATGTTGCTGCAATTGCGGCGGTTACTGATGTTGAACTCGTTGTCTTAGCCGGTGGTATTGGACGTGCTGCAGGGTTTTTCTTAGAGCCAATCAAATCCCTAGTATCGCAAGTAGTGCCATTCGCGCCGCGAATCGAAATTTCAACCCTGGGTGATACTGGCATTCTTGTCGGTGCGCTTTCAATTGCCACGCGCACCGCATGCGACATTGTCTTTGAGAGTAAGTCCTTAGGGGCAGTGCGAAAAGTCGTTGGATCTAAGTAATGAAATTAGCGGTTATTGGAGGGGGATCCACATATACCCCTGAACTCATCGATGGGATTATCAAAAGACATAACCGCCTGCCGATAACGCATATCCATCTGGTTGATATTGAAAATACAAAGTTAGAGATTATCGCTCGCTTTGCTAAGCGCATGATCAAGGCCGCCAATGTAAATATCACCATCGACTATGGCACTGATTTACGTGCAGGCATACGTGGCTCTTCTTTTGTAGTGAGCCAATTTAGAGTGGGAACCCAGGCGGCACGACACCGTGATGAGCTATTAGGGCGCAAATACAATTTAGTCGGACAGGAAACCGTGGGAGTAGGCGGTTTTGCTAAAGCACTTCGAACAATTCCAGTTGCCTTGCACATTGCCCAAACAATTCTTGAGGAAGCGCCTACGGCTATCCTCTTAAACTTCACTAATCCAGCTGGTTTAATTACTCAAGCACTGATTCAAGAAGTTCCGCAGTTAAGAACTATTGGTTTATGTAATGTCCCTTGGAATACTCGCATTGAAATTGCGGATGCATTAGGAGTGGATTCTGCCTCAGTCGAGTTTGATTACGTTGGTCTGAATCATCTCTCCTGGATTCGTTCTGTTCATGTAAATGGTGAGAATAGAAGCACAGCTGCCATTGCCGCGTTCCGAGGTTTGACTGTTGAAAAAGGTAAGCCGGGTGACTCTCCTGCATGGACTCAAAGTTCTATTGATTTGCTGGATGCAATTCCCAACTATTACCTTTTATATTACTACGCTGAAAAAGAGTGGATCAGTTATCAATCCAATAATCCAACCCGTGCAAGTGAAGTGATGAAGATTGAAGAGATTCTGTTAGAGAAATTTAAGGATGAAACTCTAGTAACTAAGCCAGAGGAACTTATGCAACGCGGTGGTGCTTATTACTCTGATTCAGCCGCAGAACTCATGGCCGATATCCATAACAATGCTGGGACAACTCATATCGTTAACACGTTAAATAATGGTGCAGTTCCTGGATTCCCAGATGATGCTGTGATGGAGATTCCCGCAATAATTTCATCTAAAGGTGCTACTTCCATACAAACTACTGCTATGCGTGCAGATATAGATGCCCTAGTTAGCTCAGTGAAAGATTTTGAACGACTCACCATCGATGCCGCAGTAAATGGCGACGCAGATAGCGCACTACGGGCGCTCATCAGCAACCCCATCGGCCCAGATATCACCGATGCGCAAGCGCTGTGGGCCGATTTAAAACGAGAAAACGCCGGAATGATTGGGGCTTTTAATGACTAAAGCCTTATTAGGGATCGATGGTGGTGGCACAAAGACCCACGCAATTCTTGCTGATCTCGATGGAAATATTCTCGGCTCTGCAGCTAATGGTGGAGCAAACTGGGAGCGAATTGGATTAAAAGCCGTTACTGCCGGTTTACAAGAACTCATAGCGATTGCCATCACCAATGCAGGAATTACCATTGATGACATTGTGGGATCTACTTTCGCGCTTGCTGGAATTGATTGGGATGAAGACAAGTCTATGTTTGCATCGACCATGCCCAGTTTAAAACTTAGCGGACCAACCCATTTGATGAATGACTCATTCGCCGCACTCTATGCGGGAATTCCAAATGGCATCGGCATTGTTTCTATCGCAGGTACAGGCGGTAAAACCACTGGACATGATGGTGTTACTACGGTGCAGACCATGGGAATGGATTTAGGTGAAGCAGGTGGTGCCGGACAGTTACTTGCTCTCTGCCTTGATTCAATCGCCAGAATGCATCACGGAATCACTCCAAAGAGTGAAATGTTTACTGTAATTCCCGAAATAATTGGGTACAGTGACATAACAGATTTCTTTACTGCAATTGCGCGTGACCGAATCAACTTAGATGAATCCTTAGCACCATTAATTTTTGACTTGGCAATCTCGGGCGATGTGATTGCTAGTGAAAATGTCATTAAAGTCGCAAAGCAACATGCCCTCGATGTATTTGGAATTTACTCACGCCTAAAGTTTGACGGTGAAGGTGTACCAATTATTAGAGCCGGCGGGTTGCATACTGCTGGCTGTCAGATATTTGATCTGAATTTTGAAGATGAAGTGAAGCGTTTAATTCCTAGGGCTTCCATAGAAATTCTCGCTATTTCGCCGGTATTTGGCGCTGTTTTATCGGCTGCACACAATCACTTTACGTCCATGCCCGATACGTTTTCGACCCACTTACTGACACAGGCTAAAGAGGTGTTACTACAATGATCACGTTAAGTAATGCAACGCAACGTATCCAAACTCTGCATGACACATTTTGGAATGCTCGCGAGCTTCAAGCAGTGTCAATCGATATTACAATCGTTAAATCCAGCGCAGGTAAGCATGAGGGCTTTACGCTTACCGCCTCACGCACTGGTAATACGATCACTGCCACCGTTGGTGTTGAAAGAGATCATGCTTACCGCTATGCCCTCAATGCACTTACTGCCTGGATTGAAACCGGTGAGGCAACTATCACCATGAACCAGGCGCCTGACTTTCCGATACGAGGAGTAGTAGAAGGTTTTTATGGCAAGCCATGGAGCCATGAACAACGAGTGCGCGCATTAAAATATTGCGGGGACTACAACATGAACACGTATTTCTTGGCTCCAAAAGATATCCCTTGGCAGCGCTTTAACTGGCGATCCCTTTTTGATGAAACTTTCTTGACTCATACCCAAGAACTCATCGAGGTCGGGCACAAAAATGCAATTGAACTGGCTGTGTGCGTATCTCCTGGACTCTCGGTTAAGTACAGCGATGAAGCCGATGTAGATGCGGTGGTTAATCGATATAAGCAGCTTTTTGACTTAGGTGCCAGACATTTCGGATTGCTGTGGGATGACATCGCTTGGGAACTACAACATGATGAAGACATCAAGCGATATGTTTCAACGGCGGCGGCTCATGCAGACTTTACTAACCGAGTGTGGAGCAAGTTAGTTGCCCTCGATCCACATATTGTGCTGACTATGTGCCCCATGCACTATTCAGGTCGAGGAAATGAGCCTTATCTGCAGGTACTAGGCCAAGAACTCCATGCCCGCGTGAATATCATGTGGACTGGCCGCTCAATCATCTCTGAATACCTAGATATTTCCGATGCTGTAATTTTTGAACGCACAATCCTACGACCGGCGTTGTATTGGGATAATTTTCCAGTTAACGATGGTGGGCTTCAGAAAAATCTATACATCGGGCCAGTGCGTGGTCGTGAAGCCGGTTTACACAAGTACTCATCCGGCTTGGTTTCAAATCCCATGTTGCAGTTTGAAATGTCTCAGATTCCGCTCTACACAATCGGGGATTACTTATGGGATACAACAAACTACAACCCAGATCTCTCATGGGAAAATGCACTTAAATATTTAGTCCAGAATGAAGCCGATCGTAATGCGTTAAGAAAATTCCTTCGTACGTCGATGGGAACTGCAGTTGGTGGTGACCCTGCTCCGGATTTACGACAAGTCTTCCGAAAAGGGGTTAGCCAGTGGCGCCAAGGAAATCTACAAGAGGCCGGTGAAGTTTTTATTGCGGCAGGTGAAGATATCGCTACGAATCATGCCTATTTGTTAAAGGATGGATTTAGCAAGCCGCTCATGATTGCAGAGATTGCTCAATGGTTAGAGAAATATTTAATTGGCGGAGAAGTACTTATCGGTCTTGGCAAGGTACTTCAACAATGTAGCTTTGATACAAATAGGGGTTGTATTTCTGGGACTCAAGCTCACATAAGTGCCCTTGAAGCCCTTGGAGAGCGTTTACAGGAACATCGCAAGAATCTATTCGGTGATCAAATTGAGGGTCCAATTAACGAACTCATTGCAGAGCTAAGAAGTTAGGTTCATGCCTAAAGTCAATCTCTTTATTGGTGACAGTGTTACTGATTGCGGGAGAGAAAACGAGCCTCCCTTTGGCGACGGATATGTGCGAGAAATTGCACGCTCTAAGGCTCTCGACGGCCAGATTATTAATGTGGGTACTAGTGGACATCGCCTCGTTGATTTAGAAAAGCGTTGGCAGGCCGATGTTTTAGACCATAAGCCAACCTTGGTTTCAATAGCTATCGGGATCAACGACACATGGCGTCGTTACGATGATAATGATGAAACAAGTGCGAAAGATTTTCGTGAACGTTACAACCGTTTATTGGCCCAGACTCAAGCCGCGTGTGACCCACAATTTGTGCTGTGTGAGCCGTTTTTACTACCAGTACGCGATGAGATGAATTCATGGCGCGAGGACTTAGATCCCAAGATTGCAATCGTCCACGAGATGGCCGCACAATTTAGTGCAATTGTGGTTCCTTTTGATCAGCACTTTACTGCGCTCTCTGCGATCTTTTCAATGGAAAAAATTGCAGAAGATGGAATTCATCCGACAGTATTTGGTCATGCCGAGATGTCACGTTTATGGCTTGCAACAGTTGGTTTAGCGTAGGTGCCCTTGTTCATTTAACGAACGCAGTGCTCGTAGACCATCACTTGGCCAGATAGAAATTGTTGTAATCGAACAAGGTGAAACATCAATATGAAAAATAGATTCGGCAGGGGAATCAATAACTAATTTCGCTGCAGTTTTAATTGTCCCGTTGTGAGTAACAACAACCACTCGCTGCCCAGGGTATTCGGCAACTATCTTCTCTAACGCTTCATCAATACGTACCGCAACGGCATCGTAAGATTCACCTTCTGGCGGCGCAAAACTGGTTGAGCACAACCAGGAGTGATAATCGGTTGGATATTTTTCTTTAACTTCATCGATAGATAGACCATCCCAAATTCCAAATGAACACTCAATCCATGCATCTTCACAAATAACTGGCAGGCCAGTAGCGCGAGATATCGCCTCAGCGGTCTGCTTTGTTCGCTTCAGTGGTGACGCCAGAATCACTTCTGGGTTCAGTTCAGCTACAGCGGCAGCAACTAATTCGGCTTGAGCTAAACCTTGCTCAGTCAGTTCTGGGTTAAGTGGACCGTCTCCGGAAAACTTTTTAAATGGGGTTAATGGAGTCTCTCCATGGCGGATCAAAAAGATTGTTGTAGCGACTTCGCGCGTTAAAAGCCGCTCAGTTAAGTAGTTTTTCTGCACCGAGACTACTTCCCCGCCACCGGCCTGCAGATCTAAGGCCTTATTAGCTAAGCGATCGGCATGTGAGTTTTGGTCGCGTGGAATCCATGTATAGGTCACGAGCGATGGATTGTGAGCATTTCTGGCATCACTGGCAAGGGTGCGCATATCAGCATGTTTTATCTGCCAACGGCCTGACATCTGTTCTACAACGAGCTTGCTATCCATCTTTACATCGATAGTCGCATCAGGATCTATTGCATGGATTGCAGTTAAGCCTGCGATAAGTCCACTGTATTCGGCAACATTATTAGTAGCGATTCCGATGTAATCATAGAGTTCAGCAATTATTTTTCCATTTTCTGTAACAACCGATCCATATCCTGCATCACCCGGATTGCCTCGAGAGCCTCCATCAGCGGTGAGCGAAAAATGTCTAGCCATCTAATTAAACTCCACGCACCAAGATGCAACGGCACTCTTCGCATCGCACAACTTCATCCTCGGCTAAATCAGCAATGCGCTTGAGTTCTATCGTATTGATTGAAAGATGGCAGCCGTTACATGCACCCGCAGATAAGGCAGCGGCACCATTTCCATTATTAGAGCTTCGAATCTTTTCGTACAAGGCAATCAACTCAGGTGAAACACTTGCGAGCGCCTCTGACCGTGCTTGCACTATCGCTTCGAGTTCGTTATTAAACTGGGCCATTGCATTTTCTTTACGAATTTCAAGATCTGCTATCTCTGCCGCGAAGGAAGTTTCCTGATCTTGAAGATCAACTATGCGTGCATTGATCTCATCTACTCGCATCATGATTTCTAGTTCAATCTCTTCTAGTTCAGCGCGACGGACTCCAAGAGTTCCCACTTCATGCTGTAACTGCTCTAGCTCTTTTGGCGATGCCGAGCCGCTACTGAGTCGAGCTTCGTCTTTAGTTATTCGACTAACGATCTGCTCAACATCGGCCTCTGCGCGTAAAAGTTCGCGCTTGACATCACTGAGTTCAGTTTGGGCACCGATGCGAAGATCGCGAGCATTATGGGATTTCGTAGTCACCGATTGCAGAAGAGCTAATTCAGGAAGGGTGGAGGCTTTGTGATTTAAGGCTGTTGTGGCTTGATCTATTCCAGCTACTTCAAGGATTTGGCGCTGATCATGTGAGCTAGCTTTCATAAGCTGTAATCAACTCCTTCTTCTTGTGGGCGCTGAGGGTTTCGAACCCCCGACATTCTCGGTGTAAACGAGACGCTCTACCACTGAGCTAAGCACCCGCGCACTCTTTCGAGCACTGGCAAATCGTACTTCACAAGGTGTGAAATGAGTAATTCCCCGCTATTACAGCGCAGCTATCGCAGCTTTATAGTCTCCAACATTGCGCGCATCGCCCAGCCCGTTAACTACCTGCCAGCGCAAAACGCCGCTCTTGTCGATAACAAAGGTTCCACGTGTTGAACATCCACGTGCATCATCGAAAACACCGTAAGCCTTAGCAACTGCTCCATGTGGCCAAAAATCTGTTAGCACTGGGAACTTATATCCCTCATGGTCGGCGAATACACGCTGGGCATACATAGGATCACATGAGATTGCTAGAAGTTGAACGTCGTCATTTTGAAAAGCTGACAGGTCATCGCGCAATGCGCAGAGTTCACCGGTGCAGATACCTGAAAATGCAAATGGATAAAAAAGTAGAACTACATTTTTTTCACCTTTAAATGAAGCAAGTGAAACTTTCTCACCATGTTGATTGAGAACGTCAAAATCTGGGGCGGCTTGTCCAATAGTTAGAGTCATAAGGCTAAATCTAGCGTTTGGCAGCCTTGCGCGCGACTAGTCGTGTTGCCGTCCAGTCTTGCGCAATTGAAATTGTTGACGTCACACTTAAGCCGGCGATAGGTGCGCCGTCCTGAATATCACTTGGCTCAACATGCCCGCTGCGACCAACTTTAGGTGTCAATACCCAGATAGAACCACTCTCACTTAAATATGTCAGTGCATCCATTAACTCATCTACCAAATCTCCATCACCGTCGCGCCACCAGATAATTGCGCCATCTACAACTTCTTGAGAATCGGCCTCTAAGAATGCACTTCCGGTAATTTCACTCAAAAGCTCTCGAACTTTGAGATCGCAGTCATCGCCACGGCCGACCTCTAGAATCAGGTCATCTTTCTTAAAGCCCATTCTCTCTGGCACGGGCTAAGTCCACACAATCTAGTGAATTATTGCAAGAGGGTAGGGGCTTGATTCTCCATTTCGACTTACTGGGCAGTTCGGGGAAGAATAGGGGCCATGAGCGAAAACATTGAAGCCCCTGATCAGTTCATCGAACAGCTGGTGGACACTGATCCATCTGAAACGGCTGAATGGCAGGCCTCTTTTGATGCGGCCCTAGAACATGCCGGCCCAGTGCGCGCTCGATATTTAATGCTCAGTCTTTTAAAGCGTGCTCACGAAAAAAACATCGGTCTATCGGCTCTTCGCACTACCGACTATATCAATACCATTTCACCCGAGCATGAACCTGATTTCCCAGGTGATGAAAATATTGAACGCCGAATTCGCGCAATCAATCGCTGGAATGCTGCCATGTTGGTACATCGCGCTCAACGCCCAGGCGTTGGTGTTGGCGGACATATTTCAACATATGCATCCTCTGCGGCACTCTATGAAGTTGGTTTTAACCATTTTTTTCGTGGACAAGATCACCCTGGTGGCGGAGATCAAATCTTTTTCCAAGGTCACGCCAGTCCTGGAATGTATGCACGTGCATTTCTTGAAGGTCGTTTAAGTGAAGATCAATTGGATGGATTTAGACAAGAGCTCTCACATCCATCTGGATCTTTGTCGTCGTATCCACATCCACGATTGATGCCAGATTTTTGGCAGTTCCCAACAGTCTCAATGGGAATCGGACCACTGAATGCGATTTATCAAGCACGTTATAACCGTTACTTACATAACCGAGGCTTTAAAGATACATCCGACCAGCATGTCTGGGCATTTTTAGGTGATGGCGAAGTCGATGAAGTTGATTCCTTAGGTGCTATTGGTCTGGCGACGCGCGAAAATCTAGATAACTTAACTTTTGTTGTTAACTGTAATTTGCAGCGACTTGATGGCCCAGTGCGTGGTAACGGAAAGATCATTCAAGAACTCGAATCAATCTTTGGTGGCGCAGGGTGGAATGTTATTAAAGTTGTTTGGAGCCGTGACTGGGATCCACTTCTTGCTCAAGATCGCGAAGGCGCACTAGTTAAATTAATGAATGAGACTCTCGATGGAGATTTCCAGACATTTAAAGCTGAATCTGGCGCATATGTACGCGAGAAATTCTTTGGTCGCGATCCACGAACTGCGGCTATGGTTGCCGATTGGAGCGATGAAAAGATTTGGAGTCTTCGCCGAGGTGGACACGATTATAAGAAGCTATTTGCAGCCTACACACGTTCAGTTCAGCACAATGGTCGCCCAACAGTTATTTTGGCTAAGACAATTAAGGGCTGGACTCTGGGGTCAACTTTTGAAGGTCGTAACTCAACACACCAGATGAAGAAAATGACGCTTGAAGACATTAAGCAGTTCCGCGATACGTTGCATTTAGAGATTCCAGATGAGAAGTTGGATAAGTATCTACCTCCTTACTTCAAGCCTGCCGATGATTCACCAGAAGCTAAGTACTTAGCCGAGCGCCGAGAGGCGTTAGGCGGATCCATTCCACGCCGACGCACAATTTCACGTCCACTGCAGCAGCCCGATGATTCAGTCTACGAATCAGTTAAACGTGGCTCAGGTGCCCAAGAGATTGCAACAACTATGGCTTTTGTTCGTATGCTCAAAGATCTGATTAAAGATCCAGGTTTGGGTTCACGCATTGTTCCTATTATTCCTGATGAGGCACGTACATTTGGAATGGACTCATTGTTCCCAACGCTAAAGATTTACTCACCCAATGGTCAGCAGTACCAGGCAGTTGATCGCGAACTTATGTTGTCATACAAAGAATCAACATCTGGAGTAATCCTGCACGAAGGAATTAATGAAGCCGGATCAGTTGCATCATTTACTGCAGTTGGCTCTTCTTATTCAACACACGATGAGCCCATGATTCCTATGTATATCTTCTACTCAATGTTTGGTTTCCAGCGCACTGGAGATGCTTTCTGGGCAGCTGCAGATCAATTAGTGCGTGGCTTTGTTATTGGTGCAACTGCCGGACGAACTACGCTCAATGGTGAAGGCCTGCAGCATGAAGATGGACATTCACATCTTCTAGCTTCTACCAATCCAGCAGTCGTTTCCTACGACCCTGCATTTGCCTTTGAACTTGGACACATCGTTAAAGATGGACTACGCCGTATGTACGGTGAAAATAGTGAGAATGTTTATTACTACCTCACTGTTTACAACGAGCCATATGTTCATCCTGCCGAGCCAGAAAATCTAGATGTTGCTGGTTTGCTGAAGGGAATCTACTTATATTCAGCGGCCAGTAATAAGCGCAAGAAATCTGCGCAGATTTTGGCATCTGGTGTCGGAGTTAACTGGGCAATAAAGGCTCAACAACTCTTGCGCAATGACTGGGGCGTTGAAGCCTCCGTCTGGTCAGTAACGTCATGGAATGAGCTTCGCCGCGATGGTCTGGAAACAGATCGACACAACTTGATGAATCCAGAAGATACTCGTCGCGCATATATTTCAAATAAGCTCGCTGGCTTTAATGGACCTGTAATTGCAGTCAGCGATTACATGCGTTCCGTGCAGGACCAGATTGCACCTTGGGTGCAAGCTCCATTTATCTCACTCGGAACCGATGGTTTTGGGCTATCTGATACTCGTGGGGCTCTACGCCGTCACTTTAATGTCGATGCAGAATCAATTGCTGTTGTCACATTGCAACAGCTAGAAAAAATGGGCCAGATTAAGAAGAGGGTTGTTAAGGCAGCGATGGCTAAGTATCGTATCGACGACATTTCCGCCGCCGAAGCTGGCAATACAGAAGGTTCGGGTTGATCTCAAGAGTTGCAAACAGCGATCTCTCCCCCGCAATCCCAACTACTGGTGATTAGAGTTACGTTTTTAACACTGATGGCGGAAATATCTTTGCAAAAAATGGCACTAAGAGGAGCATCGAGGCGGGAATTACTAAAGCAATGGTAAGCGATGTTGCTTGAGCAGTCCAAGCAATTATTAAACGCACAAAGAAAATAGCAATATTATTAATCACACCCATTTGACCTATTACAACACTTGCTGGTGAATTTGATATAACGTTAGCAATATTCATAATGCTTGGAGCAAGAAAAGAAGAGCCCAGGCCAGCAAAGGTAAAACTGAAACATAGCACTAACAAGATTAAAGTCTTATTTGATGCATTTACTAAATGAACTACAGCTAATCCAACAAGGAATGAGATTCCAGAGACCAAAGCTCCTAATGTAACTAAACGCTGCATTGTGATTTTTTCAAATAATTTATGTACAAATAGTCGTCCAGTAATCATGGCTAGGGTAAAGAGAATATATGGCAGGGTATGCACTCCACCATTAATGCCCATATCCTCTTTAGTAAAAATCGCTGCCCAATCACTCACGCTAAACTCAAGGCAGAGCGCACAAAGAAGTACTCCAGAAACTAATGTATCTATTCTAAAACCTTTAAATAGGTCACTTACTCTATAAGCTTCACTTGGATTCTTATTTGGTTTGATTAATTCCGATTTCATTTTTGTGATAACGGCTAGCATCGTTAATAGTGCACCTACGGCCAGCACGGTGATGTGGATTTTTAGACTCACATGCCCCACAAGTAGTCCAGAGATCATCGCGGTTGCAACTGCGCCACTGCTCCAAAAGCCACTTAACAAGGTAATAACCGGCTTCTTTGTACGATCTTGATAGCTAAAGCCTTGAGTATTAATAGCGATATGAAAGGCTGAAATAGCGCCCCCTTGGACGACAATACTTATCAAGAAAATAAAACCCGAATGAGTGGTAGTTAAAAGAATCAAACTCGCAGCTATCGATGAAACGGCAATTCGCATTATCGTTTTAGCGCCATAGTTATGAACTAAGTGACCTACGGTCAGAAGGGAGATGAGGGATCCAATGGCTGAGGTACTTACGAGAGAGCCGAACTGACCATTACTCAAGCCCAGATTTGCTTTGACCTCAGGAAACCTGGGAATCCACGACATAATCAAAAAGCCGAAGAGAAAAAATAGTGACTGTAAGTAAGTGAGTTCCTTCTTTGAGGTTAAAGTCTGCATTAATACAGTGCATTCGCTAACGCACTTCGCGCAGCCACGAGTCGCGGATCCGATGGATCGACCAATAGAAAAAGTCCAACTAAGTGTTCGCGGGCTTTATTTCGCACGTCACCCGATGACTCCTTCACTAAATGAATCAATCGGGTAAACGCTGCTTCAACCCCACCATTGACTATTTCCATATCGGCTGCCTGCAGCTGTAGTGCTACATCACTTGGTGATACCTGTGCTTTAGCAAGAACGGTATCTAGCTCTAGACCATCAGTGCGAATAAGAAGTTGTGTCTGTGCCAATCCTAATTTTGCAAAGCTATCTGCAGGTTTACGGGCTAATAGTTTTTTATAGGCCGCTTCAGCAACTCCAAAATCGCCGGCTTCAAGGGCGGCCATCGCTTCATCTTCTTCGGGTTCGCTCACTTCAATAGGTGCAGCACCAACGCCTTGTTCGGCGGCAAGAGCTAAAACTTTATCTATTACTAATCGAATTTGTGCTTCAGGATAACTCTGTTCAAAAAGTGGCACCATCTGTTCGGCAATGATTGCAACTGCATAGGGGATGCTCTTGGTTTGAAAGGCTTCTGCTACCTGCGGCTGGGCATCGATATCTAGACGTCCCAAAATCCAGCTACCTGCATAGGATTTTTCTAATGCCGCTAAAGTCGAAACCATTTCTTGGGATTCAGGTGATCGCACTGACCAGGCGATAATGATGACTGGTTTTTCCTTCGAGCGTGGCAGAAAATCAGCGGTTAAGTTGCCTGCTGTAACCTCTAGGCCCGGCATTTGTGCTGGTGGAGGCGTTTTAGGCCGACCTAACGAGCTCAAGTCAAAGGCTTGTCCAAAGTTTGGGGGCTGGCTCACGTTCTCATACTACTGGAACCTCGACACCAGAATCACGGCGATACGGCAGGATTTCGCGGACGTAGCTATCAGTTGCAAAGTTAAGGCCTACGTCACTTCCTTGATGCTCACTAAGGTACCAACGATTTTCTAAAATCTCATGAAACATCTGTGCACGTTCAACGCGGCCACGCATGTGTTCTGGAATTCGTGCGATTGTTGCCTCGTAAACTTCAATAAACCATTTCTTAGCTAACTCACTCATCGAAGTGCCAGATTTTTCTTCACGTGCGTTATAACGATCAAAGGATGCAAGAATGCGTTTTGCTTGCAACTCTTCAGTCTCAATTCCCATTAATTCACGAAGTCTGGCAGCATGATAACCAGCGGCCACCAATTTTGGTTGGAAGGAGAGCATCTGTGAATCTCCATCAATCGTGATAGAGACCTCTTCAACAGCAAAACCGATATCGTGTAGTTGTCGCATTGCACGCTCTACCGCATGCCGATCTTTTGGATCAAGTAGTTGTCGCTCTTTTAGCGCTGCCCAAATCCGACGATAGCGGCGAATAACGGCTTCAGCTGCACGTACTGGATCCATACCTGGATAGAGAACACCAGATAGAGATAAGTCTTCAAGTTCTGCGGCAACGTTAAACATTGCGATATCTAAATCATGTTCGCGCTGTCCATCACTCAAAGTTTTTTGAAACTCACCCGTTTCGGCATCTACAAGGTAAGCGGCAAAGCCTTCAGCATCGCGACGAAATAAAGTGTTTGACAGCGAACAATCTCCCCACCAAAATCCAAGTAAGTGAACTCGTACAAGCAAAAGGGCTAAAGCACTTGCCATAGTTGTGATGTCATGCGCGGTCACTGAGCCCGAAAGCAATACACGATAAGGAAGTGAGTACGGCAAGAATCGTGTAACGATGGCGCATGGAAGCTCTTCACCATTCTTATCGGTACGACCTTCGACCACAGCAATCTGCTCTACGCAAGGCGCATTCAGACGAGACAGTTCGCGTAAAACTTTGTATTCACGATTAGCAAACTCGGCTACAGTCTCTTTGACGGCATAGACCTGCGAATCTGGATCACTGGTGGCTCGAACTAAGCGAACCACATGGCGCGAAATTCCACGCTTTTCGGCAAGAAGTGGATCTTCAGGCCACTCCTCCAACGATTGATTCCAGGGCAGGCCTGTCACTGAAGCGATCTCTTCGCCTAATCCTGTGATTCGCATTGCCATGTCCCTATTCTTGCGCATAAATGTGTCGAGAAGATGAACTCCATGTCACCACTGGACTAGTTGCTGACTTTACAATGTAGGCATGGCAATTTCAGCGCGAATTAAGAAGGTCACGACCCGAACCGCTAAGGCTCCAACCCCACAGGCAGATTTTGGAACTTTGGGAGAGCCCATCAACCGAGCACATCCATTTTACTTTGGCTTCATTGCAACGCTAGGCGCACTAATGGCAATTGTGCTTATGCGCGCGCTTGCAAGCGTGAGTCAGATTTTTGTATTAATCCTAATCGCTTTGTTCTTAGCAACTGGACTCAATCCAGCGGTTGAAGCACTACGCAGACGCAACCTTTCTCGTAGCGCAGCCGTGGCAGTAATTTTTTCCTCCGTAATTCTCTTTGTGATCTTTTTTGCACTTGTGGTTTTGCCACCAGTTATTTCCCAAGGGACGCAACTGATAGAGAAAGCCCCACAATTACTATCTGATTTAAAAAATAATTCGACTATTTCAAATCTCAATGATCACTACGGAATTATTGACACTCTGCAAGAAAAATTGAAATCTGTCACCTCTAACGGTTCACTATTAATCTCTACCTTCGGTGGGGTTATTGGAGTTGGAAAATCAGTTCTCTCGGGATTCTTTTCATTCCTAACAGTCCTGGTCCTAACTTTGTACTTTATTACTTCACTTCCACAAGCAGTTGAACTTGGCTTGTCACTTGTTCCATCAAGTCGCCGCGAACGCGTTGGACGCCTTACGGAGGCGATCATCGCCCGCGTTGGCTCATTTGTCGGTAGCCAGATAATCATCGCCATGATGGCCTCAGTCTTTGTCTTTTTCTTAGCGCTCATTCTTGGCCTTCCTTCGCCAATTGCCATTGGAATGATCATTTTGGTGTGTGGATTAATCCCACTTGTTGGTCACTTTATTGGCTGCTCTATCGTTACAATCATTGCGCTAACACAATCAGTCTTTTTAGGTGCAGTTACTTTCATTGCTTATATTGTTTATGTTCAAGTTGAAAACTACGTTGTAACTCCACGAATAATGAAAAAGACACTTTCAGTACCAGGTGCTGTGACTATTATCTCCGCTCTTATTGGCTCTTCGCTCCTGGGACTTATTGGGGGCTTGCTAGCAGTACCTGTTGCAGCTGCGGTAATCTTAATTTTGGATGAAGTAGTTATTCCTCGCGCTAATAACTCTTAAAACTCCAGCGGAAGTGCTTCTTGATCGCCGGTAACGATTGAATTTATCTCACTGAGTACTCTATTTACAAAAGGCTCTCCCAACCACAAATGCTTAGCCCCTTGCACGGCAATAATTTTTATGTGCGGGACTAGAGAAAATCGTTTTATAGCTTCATCTGGTTTCAAATAATCATCAAGCTCTGGCACTAGAGCAATAACTGGGCGCAGATCAGTATTCCAATATGACAACTCTTCATTAGAAGTTGTCCTTAGCGGCGGGCTAAGCAAAATCATTCCCTTGTGTCGCCCATCTTTTGCATGTTGTAGCGCTAAATCAGTTCCAAAAGACCAACCAACTACCCATACATTGTCTAATTTTAAACTCTCAAAACAGTAGGAAAGCATGGCATCGACATCTAAACCCTCTGCTCTTCCATTATCAAACTCACCCGTGCTGCTCCCCTGCTCACTAGTTGTGCCTCGGGTGTTAAATCGAACTACGGTTATCCCAGCCATCGCAGGCAATCGATTAGCCGCCTTTTTATATATATGACTATCCATCATTCCGCCTGCGGTAGGCAATGGATGTAGGCATAAAATTGCACCTCGAGATTCACCAATTGGTGATGAAACCTCACCAATTAAATCAACGCCATCAGTGGTCTCAACATGAAATAAACTCCGTTGAGCTGGCAACACACTACTGGGTCTTACTATCTCGGTCATACTTCAAATCCTATCGACACCCGACTACGCTTATCACCATGGCCACCAAACGAAAGCCCTCTTTTAATTCACACAACCCAGTAAACAATGAAGTCATTGGAACATATCCGCTCTGGAGCAAAAGTGAAGTTAATGAAGCGGTAGCCCATGCGCAATCGGCAAGCCCTGCATGGCAGGCTCTAGGATTTACTGGAAGGAAAAAAGTATTGCTGGCGTGGAGCGCACTCGTAATTAACCGAGTTGATCATGTTGCTGAACTTATTTCCCGTGAAACCGGCAAACCAGTTAGTGATGCGCGCCTTGAAGTGAGTATGGCCGTGAACCATATTGGTTGGGCGGCTCGTCATGCAGAAGATGTAATGCGAACTTCCTACCGCAGGCCAGGTTTATTGATGGCTAACATGTCAGCCACTGTTGAACGTGCACCTCTTGGAGTTGTTGGAGTAATCGGACCGTGGAACTATCCAATATTTACTCCGGTGGGCTCAATCGCCTACGCGTTGGCCGCTGGCAATACTGTGGTTTTCAAACCCAGTGAGTACACACCTGGTGTTGGAATGTGGCTAGAGGAATGTTTTAATGAAGTTGCACCATTTGCCGATATTTTTACAACTATCACTGGTTTGGGCGAAACTGGAAAGGCACTTTGTACAAGTGGTATAGATAAACTCTCATTTACTGGCTCTACTCGCACCGCTAAATTAGTTGCGGCGCAATGCGCATCGACTATGACACCTGTAGTTCTTGAGTGCGGTGGAAAAGATCCCGTTATTGTGGCTGCAGATGCCGATATTAAGCGCGCAGTTGATGCAACTATGTGGTCGGCCATGGCCAATGCCGGTCAATCATGTATCGGTGCCGAACGCGTCTATGTCGATGAAAAAGTTGCCGATGAATTTATTGTTCGGGCAGTTGAATTAGCTGGGTCTATTCACTCGGGTGCACCTGGAGATGGAAGCTACGGCCCAGCAACAATGCCTGCACAAATCAAAGTTATTCGATCGCATATCAAAGCAGCAATTGCCGATGGTGGTACGTGTGTTTATGGTGGCCCACAATCAGTTCAAGCTCCATTTGTGCAACCAGTTGTATTGGTAGATGTGCCAGAAAATTCAACGGCTGTGCGTGAAGAGACCTTTGGCCCAATCATTATTATCAATCGCGTAGCTAGTATGCGCGAAGCTATTGATTTATCCAACGCATCTCACTACGGACTAGGTGCCAATGTATGGTCTAAGCGCCAAGGTAAGCGAATTGCATCCCAACTTATCTGCGGAATGGTGGCTATCAATTCAACATTTTCATTTGCAGCTGTAGCTTCAGTGCCGTTTGGTGGAGTAAAAGACAGCGGCTCTGGCAGAGTGCACGGCCCTGAAGGCTTATTGGAATATACGTTTGCCCGTACGGTGGTAAGGACTCGTTTCGATTTGCCGCTACATTTCTTAAGCTTTAAACGCAGACCTCAAGATGACAGACTTGTTATTAAGGTGACAAAGTTGCTGAAAGGTCGCTTAGGTTAGTAGCGCGGTGCGTTACGAGTACGTTCAGTATTTGGACGTCGATTATTTTTCTTAGTCCAACATGCAGTGTGCCAATGTCTGCGACCATCTTCATCGCCATCTAACCAGGCAACTATGTGCGGCGTTGCCATAGGAATCATTTGATCGCACCCAGGACAGCGATAGGGTTTAGTTGCCCCCGAACCCGTGAGTTTGCGAACGGTATAGAGACCCTCATGGTGTTCCTCAAAACTTTGATTTGATGTAGCGATATCGCGCTCATCAGATTGTGGCCGCTTGTTCTTAGGGTAGTTTCTGCGCGGACTCATGGCCCTATTTTCGCATAGTAGTATTGAGTTATGAACGCAATCGAAGTGAGCGGCCTTACAAAAAGTTATGGCGCCGTCCATGCGGTTCGAGGCATCGATTTAACGATTAAAACGGGCGAGATTTTCGCCCTACTTGGCCCCAATGGTGCTGGCAAGACAACTACCGTTGAAATCCTTGAAGGTTTTCGAACTCGTGACGCCGGAGATGTTCGGGTTTTGGGCTTTGATCCACACGATGAAGGCAGCGCCGCACGGCAATGGCGAAATCGCATCGGCATCGTCCTGCAATCAACATCTGACTCGGGTGATTTAACAGTAATCGAAACCATTGAGCACTTTAGCGGCTACTACTCCAATCCCCGCAACGTAGACGAGGTCATTAACTCGGTTGGCCTAAGTGAAAAATCAGGTTCGCTCATCCGAAAACTTTCTGGCGGTCAGCGTAGGCGCTTGGATGTTGCCCTTGGCATTGTTGGTAATCCCGAGCTCTTGTTTCTCGATGAGCCGACAACAGGTTTTGACCCCGAAGCCCGACGTGCCTTTTGGGCGCTCATCGAAAGACTTCGTGGGGATGGCACAACGATTCTTCTTACTACGCATTATTTGGATGAGGCTGAAGCCCTTGCTGACCGGGTTGGCGTGATTAGCCAGGGAGAGATTATTGAAGTATCAACTCCTACCAATCTAGGTGGACGCAGCACTGCTCAAGCACGTGTGTCATGGCGCGATGGTGTTGAGATTAAATCACAAGCCACCGATAATCCAACCTCCGTAGTCAGTAAGTTAACTGCACAATTTAATGGAGAGATTCCAGAACTCACCGTTACCCGTCCATCACTTGAAGATATCTATCTAAAAATGATCGGGGTAACCCATGAATAAGATACCTAGTGCGATTTCTCTGGGTATCCGTCGTGGCGGATTAGAGATTAAGCAGTTTTCTCGCCAGCGCGAATCTGTAGTCTTCACACTTTTATTCCCAGTTATCTTGCTCATAATCTTTGGTTCAGTCTTTACTGACACAATCGCACCTAATGTAACTTTTTCTCAATACTTTGTAGCAGGAATGATCGCCTCAGGCTTAGTAAATACAGGCTTTCAAGCTCTAGCAATAACAATTCCTCTGGAACGCGATTTTGGTGCACTCAAACGTCTACGTGGCACACCAATGCCGGCCTCTAGTTATTTCATCGGTAAAGCAATCTTGGTATCGGTCAGTATGATAATTCAAATTCTGATGCTACTTGGCTTTGGCGCTATTTTCTTTGGCGTAGACATGCCAACCGATATTAATAAGTGGATTACTTTTACTTGGCTAACTTTGCTAGGTAGCGCTTGCTCTACGGCGTTGGGAATCGCATTTTCAATTGTTCCAAAAAGTGGGCGGGGTGCATCCGCAGTGGTCTCACCTATTGTCATAATCTTGCAGTTCTTCAGCGGAGTTTTTCTTATCTTTACCCAATTACCCTCATGGATGCAGCAGTTTGCCGCACTCTTTCCACTCAAGTGGCTTACTCAGGGAATGCGTTCAGTCTTCTTGCCTGATTCATTTGCAACGCAGGAAGTTGCACAATCCTGGGAAACTGGAAAGACTCTTCTGATTCTGATCATTTGGCTAGCTATCGGTATCTTCTTCTCGGTACGAAAATTCAAGTGGGATCGTGATTAAACGCTTAATTCCTCTAATTTTGGTGGCGACTTTATGTGCCCCCGTAGCTGATGCTGCAACAAAATCAGCACCATCGCGCCATGCAATTACTAACGTTAAGAAAAAGATAATTCTTTCTCCTTCACCTTCACCAACTTGGCCACCTAAAGATTTTAAGAAAAACGGTGAGGTCTATGCCAAAATCCCAACTGCAAAAGAGCTAATTGCAATTGCATCAAATAATAAGGTTTTAACACGTCAGTTAGCACAATTAGTAGATGGTGTTCCGATCTGTGAGAAATACTCCTGTGGAGCGGTGCAACTAGCATCACTGAATGGGTGTACCTGGTGGGAAATAACGGCAAAAATTGTTGGTCAAACTTCAGCCGATGACAAAACGATTAAAGTTTATGGAAATATTCGAACAACTATAAAAGAGACCGCGGGACGCCAAATAACAACCGTGCTTCTCGTTAGCCAAGAACTGCTCAAACTTCATCATGCCGTCTCAGGGATAAAAGCAAAATGCCATCATGATGCAACACTTGAAAAGATTCCAGCAACTACATACACGCCAATTAGCGATTAGCACCTGGCACCCATAGTTGGTCGCCTATTTCTTTATTAGAATAACGCGCAAGCACAAAAAGTAAATCTGAGCAACGATTTAAATACTTTGCAGTTATCGGACTCACTCCACTACCAAAAGCATGAATTGCCGCCCATGTACGCCGCTCTGCTTTGCGCACTACTGTGCGTGCAACATGAAGGTGAGCAGCCGCTGGTGTGCCTGATGGCAGGACGAATGAACGCAGCGAAGCAAGCTCGCTATTATATTTATCGATAGCCGCCTCTAAGTATTCAACTTGTGACTCGAGAACTCGCAACGGCTCAAATGCAGGTGAATCTACAATAGGCGTACATAAATCAGCTCCCACATCAAAGAGATCATTCTGAATACGCACTAAAAGTGCACGTACATCATCACTGAGTTCATCGGTTGCCAGTACAACGCCAATTGACGAGTTAGCTTCATCAACCGTTGCATAGGCTTCAAGACGCGGATCATTCTTAGATGTTCGGCTCATGTCCCCCAGGGATGTGGTGCCGTCATCGCCAGTCTTAGTATAAATACGCGTTAAATTAACCATGCCCGTAGCCTATAAGTAGACTGCCGCCATGGCATCTCTGGACCGATTCCGCGTTGTAGGCGGAGCACGCCTGCACGGTGAGGTTGCAGTTACAGGGGCAAAAAACTCAGTGCTCAAATTGATGGCCGCCTCGCTCTTAGCTAGTGGTAAAACTACGATCACCAATGTTCCAGAAATCGCAGATGTAGAGATTATGTCCGATCTCTTGACTCGCTTGGGTTGCACAGTCCTCCATAACGCATCCATGGTAACAATCGATGTTCCAGCGACTCCTGGCCACCGTGCCGATTATGACTTAGTTCGAAAAATGCGCGCATCTATAAATGTATTAGGCCCACTGGTCGCCAGAATCGGTCAGGCAGAAGTAGCGCTGCCAGGCGGAGATGCAATTGGTTCTAGGGGATTAGATTTTCACATTAAAGGTTTAGAAACACTTGGAGCGAAAGCGCATATAGAGCATGGCTATGTGATTGCAGAAGCCCCACTTGGTTTAGTCGGTGCAGCGATCGATCTAGATTTTCCAAGCGTTGGTGCTACTGAAAATATTATGACTGCTGCAGTATTGGCTAAAGGTATTACAACTATCGATAACGCCGCACGCGAACCTGACTTAGTCGATCTCGGTGAGTTTCTCATTTCAATGGGAGCAAAGATCAAAGGTCTTGGAACTCCGCTCATAACAATTACTGGAGTACCGCAACTTCATCCAACAACTCATTCTACGATTCCAGATCGAATTATCACTGGAACATGGGCTTTTGCTGCCGCGATGACTCGTGGAGATATAACAATTCATGGTGCCCGAGCCGAAGACTTAGAACTACCTTTAGAAAAACTAGCTAGCGCTGGTGCAATCGTCACGTCAACCGCAGATGGTATTCGTGTTCGAATGGACTCTCGCCCACAAGCCATCGATGTCTCCACGCTTCCTTACCCTGGCTTTCCAACTGATTTGTTGCCCATGGTTATCGCACTCAATTCAATTGCAGATGGGCACTCACTCGTGACTGAAAATGTCTTCGAATCACGCTTCATGTTTGTTAACGAACTTATTCGATTAGGCGCACAAATTAACGTTGATGGGCATCATGCCTCGATTGATGGCGTTCCCGAACTCTCCGGTGCCCCGGTTGAAGCGACTGATATTCGTGCTGGTGCAGGCTTAATCTTGGCGGCATTGGTCAGTGAAGGCGAAACAACTATCGACCAGGCATTCCATGTTGATCGTGGTTATCCAAACTTTACCGAACAGCTTTGTAGCCTGGGTGCGAAAGTAAGTCGTGAATAATGCCACCAATTCCAGATCGTAACTTAGCTCTCGAACTTATTCGGGTAACAGAAACCGCTGCCATTGCTGCTGCACCTTGGGTTGGACGCGGAGAGAAAAACCTGGCCGATGATGCTGCAGTAAAGGCAATGCGCGCAATGATTAACACAGTTGATATGGCCGGCGTCGTCGTCATCGGTGAGGGTGAAAAAGATAGTGCGCCAATGCTCCATAACGGTGAGAATGTAGGTAATCAAGAGGGTCCTTCATGTGATGTCGCAGTAGATCCCATTGATGGAACCTCACTTACTGCTAATGGAATGAATGGTGCAATCTCAGTTATCGCACTCTCCCCGCGCGGCACAATGTATGACCCCCAGGCGAGTTTTTATATGAACAAAATTGTGACCGGACCAGAAGCCGCACACGTTATTGATCTCGATGCTTCAACTGCCCAGAACATTCAAGCTGTAGCAAAAGCTAAGAATCTAGCGGTCAGCGACATAACTGTTGTTGTTTTGAGTCGCCCTCGGCATGAACAGCTGATTAAAGAGATTCGGGCTGCAGGTGCACGAATCCGATTAATTCAAGATGGCGATGTGGCTGCTGCGATTGAGACTGCCCGGCCAAATACGGGCATTGATTTATTAATGGGGATCGGTGGAACACCTGAAGGTGTTATTGCCGCGGCAGCGATGATTTGTTTGGGCGGAGCGATTCAAGGCCGTTTACACATCGATGGAAAAGCATCGGGTCCCGTTCTTCACACTAAAGATTTAGTGAACTCCGATGATGTATTTCTTGCCGCTACTGGAATTACTGACGGCGAGCTAATTAAGGGAATCCGCTACACAAGTTACGGCGCGGTTAGTCAATCGATTGTGATGCGTGGAAAATCAAAGACTGTTCGAGTGATTGAGACAGAGCACCACTTAAAGTAATTTAGCTATCAATCGATTCACTTAAAATTGATACTCGGTTATTAGACACTGATAAGAAGCCACCACTGACTTTAAAATCAGTGGTGGCGCCATCAACTCCGGTAATTGTGACTGCACCGTCCACCAGAACACCAAAAAGCGGGGTGTGACCAGGCAAAATTCCTAGGTCTCCATCGATCGTGCGGGCAGAGACAAAGGATGCCTCACCTGACCACACGCGCTGAGTTGGTGATACTAATTCGACGTTGAGAGCCATCTGCTACTTACTTTCCAACACTTGCTGCTAGTTCAGCGGCTTTGCGCTCTACATCTTCTAATCCACCGCACATGAAGAAAGCCTGCTCAGGAACATGGTCGTACTTTCCATCGGCTAAAGCTTCAAAGGCGGCAATTGTTTCGGTAACTGGAACAAATGAGCCATCAAGTCCAGTAAAGACCTTAGCTACGAAAGTATTTTGAGAAAGGAAGCGTTGGATACGACGTGCGCGTCCTACCAAAATACGATCTTCTTCTGAGAGTTCATCAATACCCAAAATAGCAATAATGTCTTGAAGATCTTTGTAGCGCTGCAAGATCTGCTTAATGCGGTTAGCAACACGGAAATGATGCTCACCGATATAGCGTGGATCCAAAATACGTGACGATGAATCCAATGGATCTACTGCAGGATAGATTCCAAGCTCTGAAATCGGACGTGAAAGAACCGTTGTTGCATCTAAGTGCGCAAACGTTGTGTGTGGTGCTGGGTCAGTAATATCATCGGCAGGGACATAGATTGCCTGCATCGATGTAATTGAGTGACCACGTGTAGATGTGATGCGCTCTTGGAGCTGGCCCATCTCATCAGCCAACGTTGGCTGATATCCCACTGCTGAAGGCATACGTCCAAGAAGTGTAGAAACCTCAGAACCTGCCTGTGTAAAGCGGAAGATATTGTCAATGAACAAAAGCACATCCTGTTTCTGCACATCGCGGAAATACTCAGCCATTGTTAGTGCTGAGAGTGCAACGCGTAAACGAGTTCCAGGTGGTTCATCCATCTGACCGAAGACCAATGCCGTCTTATTGATAACGCCAGTCTCAGTCATTTCTAAAAATAAGTCGTTACCTTCACGAGTACGCTCACCAACACCGGCGAATACAGAAACACCACCGAAGTTTTCAGCTACACGATAAATCATTTCCTGAATCAAAACCGTCTTACCCACACCTGCACCACCGAATAGGCCGATTTTTCCGCCCTTTACATATGGTGTTAAGAGGTCAATAACTTTGATACCGGTCTCGAACATCTCAGTCTTTGACTCGAGTTGATCAAATGAAGGAGCATTTCGGTGAATTGGCCACCGCTCTTTAATATCAAGGGAAGAGGTTGGCACATCAAGTGATTCTCCCAGCGTATTAAATACGTGGCCTTTAGTGACATCACCAACGGGCACTGAGATTGGGGCACCTGAATCAGTAACCGGGGTGCCACGAACCATTCCATCGGTAGGTTGCATGGAGATCGCACGGACTAAGTTGTCGCCAATGTGCAAGGCAACTTCTAGCGTCAATGTGCGCGTTTCACCACTCATGGTTACGTCTGCTTTGAGTGCGTTGAAAATTGCGGGCATTGCATCGGCTGGGAATTCAATATCCACCACCGGTCCAATTACTCGCGCTACGCGACCCTTATTGGTTGTCTCTGTCGACATCATTCACTCCCTGCACTAGCTGAGGCCAACGCGTCTGCGCCGCCAACAATTTCACTGATCTCTTGGGTAA
>QYPG01000045.1 GCA_007279945.1 Streptomycetaceae bacterium
AAAGAGAGCCCTTAGTCGAAGGGATCCCTGCAACTCTTCCGTCCAATGACACGGCATCGCGCAACGCGCGCGCAACTGCTTTGAACTGTGCCTCAAATACGTGATGTGCATTTCGACCTTCGAGAACTCTGATATGAAGAGCGATATGTGCTTCAGCAACGATAGATTCCCAAATATGTTTTCCAAGTGTTGTGTCGAAAGTTCCAATGAGTTCGACAATCTCTGGCTGGCGATGAACTAAGTAAGGTCGACCGGATAAGTCAACTGCTGCTTGCACTAAAACTTCATCTAACGGAACCATCGAATCGCCGAAGCGGCGGATACCGGCCTTGTCCCCCAGCGCTTCACGAAGTGCTTGGCCAAAGGCAAGTGATGTGTCTTCGACGCTGTGATGAGAATCGACATCGATATCACCAGTAGTTTTGACAGTGAGATCGAAACCAGAGTGCTTTCCAAGTTGCGACATCATGTGATCAAAAAATGGAACACCTGTACTTACATCGATCACACCTTGTCCATCAAGATTGAGCTGGACTAAAACGTGTGACTCTTTCGTTTCTCTTTCTACGCGTGCAGTTCTCATGATGCTCACTTTCTATAACAGTTGCTCTAAGGCGTCAATGAAGCGTTGATTGTCGGCCTCATTGCCGATTGTTACTCGAAGATAACCCGATAATCCCACATCTCTAATCAGAACACCCTTTTCTAGAAGGCTGGCCCATAGTTGTGGCGCACTGGCACTAAATCCAGTGAAGAGTAAGAAGTTGGCGCTGCTTCGCACTGTACGCAAACCCAGCTGCTGTAGCGAGTCTGCTAACTGTTCGCGAGCTGTGACTAGAGATGTAACACCTGCCAGAAGTTCGCGGCGATGATCAAGGGCAACCTCTGCTGCGGCTTGTGTGAGTGAACTCAAATGATAAGGAAGGCGCACAAGCATCATTGCATCGACAACATGCGAGTCTGCGACTAAATATCCCAAGCGCGCGCCAGCAAAAGCAAAAGCCTTACTCATTGTGCGAATCACAATCACATGAGGCTTATCGGCTAACAAAGTTACTGCCGAGATTTCTTGCGAAAATTCAGCATAGGCTTCATCGACAATCAGCAATCCGCCTTGATTGCCAACTACATCAGCCAATATGTTTATATCACTTAATGCGACTGCATCCCCCGTTGGATTGTTGGGGGTAGTGATAAAAGTTAAGGTTGGTTTATGCGTTTGCACCGCCTGAACAGCTAAATCAAGGTTAAAGCTGAAATCAGAGTTTCTTGCGCCATCTACCCATTTCGTTCCAGTAACTTTAGCAATGATTGGATGCATGGAATATGAAGGTGTAAAACCAAGAGTTACGCCAGATCCAAATGCTAAAAATATGGATTGTATAATTTCGTTACTACCATTAGCCGCCCAAATATTTTTTATATCAAAGTTAGTCTCAGAGCCTTCATTAATATATTTAGCTAATTTGGCACGCAACACATCTGCATCGCGATCTGGATAGCGATTCAAGTTTGACGTAACTTTTTGGATTGCATCTGTTATTGCATTTTGCAAAGCCAAAGAAGGCGGATATGGATTTTCATTTGTGTTGAGCGTGGCTTGGGCTGGAACTTGTGGTGCTCCATAGGGGCTCAGAGGTTGTAAGTCCGTGCGCAAAGGTAACCACGTTGGCCAACTCATGGCATCTGTTTCATTCGCACAAGCATGGCTTCTCCATGGGCAGGTAAGTCTTCGGAGTTTGCAAGGGTTACAACTGTTGGAACTAGCTCAGCAAATGCACTTTGGTTGTATTCAATGAAATGTAAACCACGTAAGAAACTTTGAACTGATAAACCACTCGAATGACAGGCACAACCCCCAGTCGGTAGAACATGGTTTGATCCCGCTGAATAGTCGCCAAGTGATACTGGTGAAAAACGCCCCACAAATACCGCACCAGCATTACGAACCTTCAATGAATCTGCCCGTGCATGTGCAGTTTGGATTTCTAAATGCTCTGCAGCGTAGGCATTAACGACATCTAAGCCCTGATCAATTGAATCAACTAGAACTATCGCTGATTGCACTCCACCTAGTGCTTCACGAATACGATCTGAGTGTTTAGTCGCCGCTACACGAACATTCAACTCCGCGGCAACTGCATCTGCTAACTCCACACTAGTAGTGACCAGAATTGCCGCAGCGATTACATCGTGTTCGGCTTGACTAATTAAATCTGCAGCTACTTCAGCTGGAATTGCAGTGCTATCGGCCAGGATTGCGATCTCAGTCGGTCCGGCTTCAGAATCGATTCCAATGACTCCACGCAGTGCCCGCTTTGCTGCAGCAACGTAAATATTTCCGGGGCCTGTAACTAAATCACACTTATCGCAGATTCCATCCATGCCATATGCAAAGAGGGCAATAGCTTGCGCACCACCGATTGCATACACCTCTGTAATTCCAAGCAAGGCGCATGTTGCTAAAATTGTAGGATGCGGAAACCCGCCACACTCTTTTTGAGGCGGGGATGCAACTGCAATGGACTGAACTTTTGCAATCTGTGCAGGAATTACATTCATCATTACACTGCTTGGATAAACAGCCCGCCCACCTGGTACATATAGCCCAACGCG
This sequence comes from Streptomycetaceae bacterium, assembly GCA_007279945.1. Taxonomy (GTDB): domain Bacteria; phylum Actinomycetota; class Actinomycetes; order Nanopelagicales; family Nanopelagicaceae; genus Planktophila. Next base: position 2,617 of record QYPG01000045.1, read on the forward strand.
ATCGACTGGTATCCACTTTTCTGTGACTATTCCACCATCGACGAGCGTTGTGGTTTTCTCTGCACGGATTTGATCGGTGTGTACTTTACGAACACGTTCAATTGAGATCTCTAACGCACTCCGAACCTTAGGGTCGAGCTCCAAGAGCGCCTTATCTAAAGCTTCCTGTGGAACTCGAACTGTGTCGGGACGTACGCCGTCAAACTCTTCGGCAAGTGAGAGAAGATCCTCTTCAGTGCCGGTTTTTACTCTGTTCAAAATTGGCTGTATCACAAGCATGGCCTCGGCAACATTTAATTTGGCGCGCGGAAGTTCCCTGTTGTATTCACTCTTAGATAGAGCGCGGCCGCGTAGGTCAACGGTGCGAATCATTCCCCAATTGTAACTCTAGTCAGAGTGGCCGTGCTGAGCAGTTAACGCCTAGACCAAGCAGTGAGGCCCTAAAATCGATTTTAAATCAGCGCTCAAACTAGGAGATGATGTGATTAAGGCATCAATCTTCATAAATGTATCGCTACCGTTGTCTTTTATCTGTAGGTGCACTTCACGTTTGCCTGGATGAGAGCGCAAAATCTCTTTAATTCGATCGACAATGGGTGGGGTGCACTGGGCAATAGGCAAGGTAATGACAAGAGGTCCAGTTGGTCCCGCTGAAATATCTGGCATCGACATTTCTAACGCGGTAAAACGTAATGCATCGTCACGGCGATCCACACGACCCCTGACCGTAACGATTCTATCTTCGGTAAGCGACATCGAATACTGGTTATATGTATTAGCGAAAAAGAGAACTTCTAGGGAGCCCTCTAAATCTTCTACGCTTACTACTGCCCACGATGCACCTTGGCGTGAAACTTTTCGGGTGACGCTCGTTATTAATCCACCAATTGTGACTATCGATTCGGTTTGGGCTCCGTCATCTAACAATTCGCTGATTGTCATATCAGTATTTGCACGTAGAACATGTTCGACACCTAGAAGTGGATGATCAGAAACATAAAGGCCCAACATCTCGCGCTCATAACTAAGCAGCATGGCCTTGTCCCATTCACCTTTTGGTATATCTAAATCTATTGCTGCAACATGACTTATCGATTCACCACCGAAAAGATCAAATTGGCCAATCGCTTCAGCTCGCTTAGTTTCAATGACAGAGTCAATAGCCTCTAAGTAAATTGCCATCAAGCCTTTACGTGTTGCACCCATGGATCCAAATGCACCTGCCTTAATTAATGACTCAATCGTCTTCTTGTTACAGACTTGAGCATCAACTTTTGCTAGAAAATCTCCAAATGAGGTGAAGCGACCTTTACTTGCACGAGCGGCATTAATAGATGCAACCACACCCCCGCCTACGTTTCTAATCGCTGCTAATCCAAAACGAATGTCATTGCCCCGCGGCGTGTATTCCGCATCAGATTCATTGACATCGGGCTCTAATACTTTGATGCCCATGCGTCGGCACTCACTCAAGTACAGCGCAGATTTGTCTTTGTCGTCACGCACGCTTGTTAAGAGTGCTGCCATGTACTCGGTTGGATAATTCGCTTTTAAATATCCAGTCCAGTATGAAACAACTCCGTATCCAGCCGAGTGCGCGCGGTTAAAGGCATAGTCAGAGAAGGGAATCAGAACATCCCATAGACGCTTTATTGCAGCGGTTGAGAAACCATTTGCCTTCATACCTGCTTCAAAGGGCACATACTCTTTATCGAGAATCTCTTTGTTCTTCTTACCCATAGCTTTACGCAGAAGATCTGCGCGCCCTAGCGAGAAGCCCGCAACTTTTTGTGCAATTGCCATTACTTGCTCTTGATAGACAATGAGCCCGTAAGTATCACCAAGAATCTCTTGCAGTGGCACTGAAAGTTCGGGGTGGATCGGCTCTACTGGCTTACGATGATTTTTGCGATCGGCGTAGTTATTGTGGGCATTTTCTCCCATGGGTCCAGGTCGGTATAGCGCAATAACCGCTGAAATATCTTGAAAGGAATCTGGTGACAAAGAACGCAGCAATGCACGCATAGGCCCACCATCGAGCTGAAATACACCTAGGGTATCGCCACGAGATAAAAGCTCATACGTTTTTTTATTATCCAGAGTTAAATCTTCAAGAACCACCTCGATTCCTTGATTAGCTTGAATGTTGAGTAAGGCATCATCTAAAACCGAAAGATTTCTTAGACCAAGGAAGTCCATCTTAAGAAGTCCAATAGCCTCACACGCACCCATATCAAACTGCGTAATAATTGCGCCGTCGGCTTCACGGCGATGAATTGGAATTACGTCAAGCAATGGTTCCCGTGACAAAATTACACCAGCGGCATGGACACCCCATTGACGTTTCAAACCCTCTAACCCACGAGCAGTATCTACAACTCGCTTTGAATCATTATCATATTCATAGAGAGAGCGAAACTCCCCCGCTTCTCCGTAACGATCATCCTTGGGATCAAACACTCCACCTAAAGAAATATCCTTACCCATCACTGAAGGTGGTAGCGCTTTCGTTAATTTTTCACCAATAACATATGGATATCCAAGTACGCGCGTGGAGTCTTTAATTGCTTGCTTAGATTTAATGGTTCCGTACGTAATTATTTGAGCAACTCGATCTTCACCATATGTAGACGTGGCGTAGCGAATCATTTCACTTCGCCGACGCTCATCGAAGTCCAAATCAATATCTGGCATCGAAATCCGTTCAGGATTCAAAAAACGCTCGAACAAGAGACCGTGTTCTAGTGGGTCTAGACCGGTAATACCGAGTGCGTATGCAACAAGGGAACCAGCTGCAGAACCACGACCAGGACCTACCCGGATTCCGACCTCTTTTGCATGGGCGACTAGGTCGGCAACGACTAAGAAGTAGCCGGGAAAGCCCATACTCTGCATTACACCTAGTTCATAGGCCAACCGCTGGGTATGGGCCTCGGTAACGCGCTGACCAAGCCTGCTGATTAAGCCGCGTTCGGCCTCTTTTTGTAGCCAAGAATCCTCGGTTTCACCTATGGGAACGGTGAACTGTGGAAGCAGGTTCTCCCCTTCTCGTAATGTGATGGTGCAACGTTCTGCAATTAACAAAGTGTTATCGCAACTTTCAGGAATCTCTTTGAAGAGTTCGCGCATCTGTTGCGGCGTCTTTACATAAAAGCTGTCATTATCGAATTTAAAGCGTTTTGGATCGGCCAGAGTTGAGCCGGATTGAACACAAAGTAGTGCTTCGTGTGCGCCTGCATCGTTTTGCAATGTGTAGTGCAGATCATTTGTAGCAAGTAACGGCAGTCCAAGCTCTTTTCCAAGCTTCAACAAATCATTCTTCACACGTGATTCAATCTCAATCCCGTGATCCATAATTTCTAAGTAAAAGTTGGCAGCACCAAAAATATCCCGGTAGTCACTGGCCGCCTTTATTGCCTCTTTATAGGCGCCCATTCGCAGTCTTGTTTGAATTTCTCCTCCTGGACATCCAGTTGTTGCGATCAACCCCGCCGAATACTGTGCAAGGAGTTCACGATCCATTCGGGGTTTGTAGTAATAACCTTCTAGCGATGCAAGAGAAGAAAGTCTAAAGAGATTTCCTAAACCCAGATTATTTTCAGCAAGAATCGTCATGTGCGTATAAGCACCACCACCAGAGACGTCATCTTCGCCACCATCTGCCCATTTAACGCGCTTCTTATCAAATCTTGATTCAGGTGCAACATAGGCTTCAATTCCAATTATCGGTTTGACTCCAGCCTTCTGGGCGCTCTTATAGAAATCGTAAGCACCAAATACATTTCCATGATCGGTCATCGCAATTGCAGGCATGCCTTGACGCACAACTTCGCTCATTAAATCTGACACACGTGCTGCACCGTCGAGCATCGAATACTCGGTATGTACATGCAGATGGACGAAGTTATCTTTTGGCATTGTTGCGCAAGGTTATTGCTTAGGGCAGAACGGCGTCGGAAAGCAACGCCAGTGAGCCTGTGAGATCGGCTGGGTAGGGGGCAATAAAGCTAAGTGACTGGCCAGAAATCGGATGAGCAAAACGCAACTCTTTGGCGTGCAGCCATGGCCGCGCCATTTCAAGGCTTTTAGCCAGGACTGGATCGGCGCCATATGTCGTATCTCCCACTAAGGGATGGTTGAGTGCTGAAAAGTGAACACGAATTTGATGAGTACGTCCAGTCTCTAACTCCACTTTTACAAGTGAGACTGCGCGATAAAACTCAATAACTTCATAGTGCGTTATCGACTCTTTACCTGTGCCCACAACTGCAAAGCGGTGATCTTCTTTTGGATGTCTATCAATTGGTGCATCGATGGTTCCAGTAGTTGGATCCATGTGTCCTTGGATAAGTGCGTGATAAATCTTTTCCACACTTCGAGTCCGAAATGCATCTTTTAAAACCGTAAATGCTCGATCACTTTTTGCCACAATCATCAGACCGCTTGTTCCAACATCTAGTCTGTGAACAATGCCTTGTCGCTCGGCCGCACCACTTGTTGAGATAATAAAACCTGCGGCACTTAATGCACCAACGACCGTTGGTCCAGTCCATCCAGGACTGGGATGAGCTGCACAACCTACTGGCTTATTAATTACAACTATGTCTTCATCTTCGAAAACAATCTCTAAGCCTTCAATGGGAGTCAGTGGAATCGGAATCGAATTTATTGGTGCAGGCATCAATACATCGATAATTTGCCCAGCGGCAACACGCTCTGACTTAAGCATCGCTTTACTATCAGTTGTGATGTCGCCATCCTCTAGGAGTTTTACAACTGCGGTTCGCGATAAACCTAAAACGCGAGTTAGGGCACTATCGATCCGTTCGCCTGCCACGCCTTCAGGAACCGATAGGGTCCGGAGTTCTCGATTACTCATAGCGGTGGGTCCTTTTTCGCAATGGGGGAGATATTCCTTGCAGATAGGACCATCGAAATTGCAGCAGCAACAACGATCGCAGAATCAGCGATATTGAATATAGGCCAATGTGGCAGTTGCATCCAATCGATTACATGTCCACGTAAAAATCCAGGCTCACGAAAGATTCGATCTGAGAGATTGCCTAAAACCCCGCCCATTACTAGGCCTAATACGACCGACCAGCCCTGAGAAGTTAGTCGCGGCGCATAGTAGGTAATTGCAATTAGGACACAGATTGAGAAGAGTGAAAATAGCGCAGTAGCTCCAGTTGCAAATGAAAAGGCTGCACCGGAGTTGCGAACGAATGTCAGTTGGAAAAATGAACCTATTAATTTTACAGAATCCCGATGTGCAAGCTGACTAACTGCCCACGCCTTAGTTGCTAAATCGAGGATCCAGATAGACCAGGCAACACTTAAGAGTGTTCGCCAGCTGCGCACTGTTAGCGCCGTTCTTCCTTCTGCTTGCACAGCATGCAGAGAGTTGCGCGAGGGAAAACTTGAAGTCGAGCCTTTCCGATTGGATTGCCACATTCTTCGCAGTTTCCATAACGCTTGGAATCAATTCGCTCTAAAGCACGCTCTGTTTGCAAAACCATGTCACGTGCATTTATAACTAATGACATTTCATGCTCGCGCTCAAATGTCTTAGTTCCTGCATCAGCTTGATCATCACCTGCGCCTTCACCAGACTCTTGAATGAGTGAGTCCATCTCAATTTCAACAAGAGCTAATTCACGGCGAAGTCGTTCAAGCTCTTTTGAGATATCGGTACGAATTGTCTTTAGTTCAGCAGTAGTCCATGAAGGCTCTGAGTCACTCACTACGATAGGAGTTGGGGCTCCTTTTATTGGCTTCAGCGGAGCAATCTTCTTAGTGCTCTTAGTTGGGCGTGGTGGTGGTGGCATCACCAGGCGCCGCTCCTCGACAACCGGTGCCAGAACAGGGGCAGTAATCGTGGAAACTGAAACTGTCTGAGATTTTTCATCTACAGTCAGTGTTGTCTTTGATGGAAAGGGTTTTCCCGCAGCTTTCTTAACGGGGATGCTTTTGGTAGCGCTCTTTTTTGTAGCGACCTTCTTAACGGCTGCTTTCTTAGCAACCGCCTTTTTGGCAGGAGCCTTCTTGGCAGGAGCCTTCTTGGCAGGAGCCTT
>QYPG01000050.1 GCA_007279945.1 Streptomycetaceae bacterium
CGTGTTGCACGACGGGCTACGCGAAATGCACCAGTAAGGTTTGCATCGATGACGCTATCAAAATCCTCATCACTCATGCGCATAACCAGGCCATCTTTAGTTATCCCAGCGTTAGCAACGATAATCTCTGGAATTCCCCACGTTGCTTCAATGAGATCAAATCCCGCATCTACGCTGGTAGAAGAAGTCACATCCATCTGAACACTCTTGAAATCACTAGGTGCAACTCCTGAGCGATATGTCACAACAACATCATGCCCAGCCATTTTCAAGGCACTAGCAACAGCTAGTCCTATCCCCCGATTACCACCTGTTACTAGGGCGAGTGAACTCATATACGCAAATCTAGTGGCTACTGCGAGGTAATCAAAAGATGCAACGCCAACTGCGCAGCAATAGGCTTATCTCATGGCCAATGACAAGGATTTCTTCGATATAACGAGTGCACCGAAAGCTCTTAGTGCCGATCAATCCTCACGTCAAAAGAGGTATTTCATCTCGATGATGATTCGTACGGTCTGCTTTATTCTTACCGTAATTTTGCCAAGTCCGTTTCGCTGGATTGCATTACTTGGTGCGGTTGCGCTTCCATATTTTGCCGTAGTTATTGCAAATGCTGGAAGAGAGAGTTTTTCAGCTGTTGCCGACATTAGCGACGAAAACCCGCGCTCACTTTCATAAACTAAACTTATTTGCATGCAACGTGAACCGCGGGCGATATTTAAATCCCTAGTTGCAGTACTTTTGATTGTGGGCTGCTTATGGGCCGCCCAATGGCAGTATCACCGTGGCGTGGATCGACATGCACGTAATGCCATGATTGAAGCCCACATTGCCCTTCCACCTATTCCACTTAAACTAGCTAGAACTACTCCAAAAAAATTTGAATGGCGAAGCGTTGAGACTTCAGGTGTATTTGATTCCAAGCATCAAATTCTCTTACGTAACCGATATTCTGAGGGAACATATGGATTCGAAGTTTTGACTTTGTTTACTTCTTCCGACAACCAACGTTTTTGGGTTGACCGTGGTTGGGTGCAAGCTGGAAAGAGCGCTACAACTCCACCCCAAGTTTCTGCAGTACCTATGGGGAATGTAGAGATCCGTGGACGTCTCCGCTTAGATTCTTCTTTGCCACAAGGTTCCTTTTTCGCGCTACCTGCAAGCGGAAAAACTCTCGTGCGCGAACTCAATGCACAATCTCGACTACACACCGAAAACTTCTATATAGATCTATTAAATGGATCTGATTCCTCACTTACACCCTCAGTCACCGCGCAACTGCCGGAGCTCAGCGATGGTCCTCACATGGCATATGCACTGCAGTGGCTTTTTTTTGCTGGCCTAATCGTCTACGGACGAATTTTAATTCGCAGATCCCGTTAAATCCTGGCGGCTATAGAGATCAGCATAAAGACCACCTAGAGCAACTAGTTCATCATGCTTGCCGCGTTCAACAATTGAACCCTTTTCCAATACTAAAATCTGATCGGCATTTCTTACCGTACTTAAGCGGTGAGCAATAACGATGCTGGTTCGACCCTTCAGTGCACTCTCTAGCGCAGCGTGCACAAAAGATTCATTCTCAGAATCTAAGTGCGCCGTCGCTTCATCCAGAATAACGACCGAAGGAGATTTGAGAAGTAGTCGCGCAATGGCCAGACGCTGTTTTTCACCACCAGAAAGTCGATGACCTCGCTCTCCCACCATTGTGTCTAAACCATTGGGAAGTGAATCGATGAGCTTCCAGATTTGTGCTGCTTCACAAGCTGATTGCATCTCTTGTACAGTGGCATCATTCTTCGCATATCGAAGATTTTCGGCGATTGTCTCGTGAAAAAGATGCGCATCCTGCATAACGACCCCGATCGAATCTCGAAGGGACTCCATCGTTAAATCACGGATATCGTGGCCATCAATTGTTATTGCACCACTAGTTACGTCATATAGTCGTGGAATAAGAGCGCTGATTGTAGTTTTGCCAGCACCAGATGGACCAACTAAGGCAGTCAAGGTTCCAGGCTCTGCCACAAAGCTTACATTCTTCAGTACTTCGCCACTGTCTACGGTCTCTGGCTTAGCAGTAGATTCCAAAGATGCCAAAGAGATTTCATTGGCTCGTGGATAAGCAAAACCAACATTGTCGAATTCAACGCGAGGATTTTCACCTGTGAAAACGAGTGCACCTTCACGGTTCGTAACCATCGGATGTAAATCTAGTACTTCGAAAACTCGCTCGAATGAAACCAATGAGGTCATCACATCGATACGAACATTTGAGAGCGCAGTTAAGGGACCATAAAGCCGGGCTAATAACGCCGTGATAGCCAACAAAGTTCCAACTGTGACTTTGCCACTAATTGCCAAGTGACCACCTATGCCATAGGCAAAGGCAGTTGCAATCGCCGCAACGCTTGTGAGTGCAATGAAGAACAATCGATTGAGCATCGCACTTTTAATACCAATGTCTGCAACACGTCTTGCCTTAGCTCGAAAATTCTCACGCTCTCTAGCTGGCTGGCCATAAAGTGAAACCAACATCGCCCCAGATACATTAAAACGTTCAGTCATTGTGCTAGACATCTCAGCATTGACATTGAAGGATTCACGGGTAAGGGCTTGTAATTTGCGCCCAACCCACTTTGTTGGAATCAGAAAAGCTGGAAGTAAGAGAAGTGAAAATATTGTGATCTGCCACGATAAGACCATCATGGTTATTCCCACTAAGACGAGTGAAACAACATTGCTGACAACCCCAGAAAGAGTTGCTGTAAATGCTTGTTGAGCACCGATTACATCGGAGTTAATTCGAGAAATGAGTGCTCCGGTCTGGGTTCTGGTGAAAAAAGCAATCGATTGTTTTTGAACATGGCCAAAAACTAGCGACCTCAAATCATAAATGAGGCCCTCACCAATGCGTGATGAGAAATATCGACCCAGCATGCTCACCAAGGCGTCGGCAACCGCTAGTAATCCTACAAAGAGCGCAAGTTTAGTTACCAATTCGGGATTCTTAGGGATGACACCATCATCGATGAGGCGCAGCAAAAGCAAAGGAGTCGTTACTACTAACGCTGCATCAATGACAACCGTGATGAGAAAAATGATGATGCTTTTACGGTAAGGCTTAGCAAAATCAAATATCCGTTTAACGGTACCGGCCTTGAGTTTTTGAGCTTTAACCGATGGATCTGCGGTCATGGAGCGATGAGTCATCCAGATTGCGTGGTTAGACATGTTCCTACCTTAGGCAGTTAACGCTTAAACAGTAAATCCAAGCGCGCGTAGTTGATCTCGCCCGTCATCTGAAATCTTGTCAGGGCCCCATGGTGGCATCCAGACCCAATTGATTTTTACATCACTGGTCATGCCAGCCAATGCTTGCCGGGTCTGGTCCTCTATGACATCTTGCAACGGACATGCTGCTGAGGTCAATGTCATATTCAGAATTGCAATATTGGCTTCATCGACCATCACATCATAAATTAATCCCAAGTCGACAACATTGATTCCCAATTCTGGGTCGACCACATCTTTCATGGCCTCAGTTACATCATCTACGCTCGTTGGCATTGCTCTCCCTTGATCAACGGTTGATTCTATTGTGCTTGCGCTTGGATAGATGCATCCTTAAATGCCATCCAACCTAGCAACGAGCACTTCACTCGGCCAGGAAACTTAGATACTCCAGCAAAAACTACTGCATCTTCCAAAATCTCGGGGTCCCCAGCTGACGTTCCCTTGCTCGCCATCAGCTCTGAGAAAGACTTAACAATTGTTTCAGACTCTTCCAAAGACTTTCCCGTCAATAAATCTGTCATCATCGAAACGCTAGCTTGTGAAATAGAACAACCTTGGCCTTCCCACGTTAAGGAAGTAATCACATCATCTTCTAAAATAATATTGAGAATAATTTCGTCACCACAACTGGTATTTACATGGCTTACCTGAGCGCTAAATGTTGGACTCAAGCCTTTGTGTTGTGGGTGCTTATAGTGATCCAAAATCACTTCTTGATAAAGCGAATCTAATTCCATCAGAATCTCCCAAAGTATTTCTGTGCACCAAGTATTGCAGCAACAAGAGCGTCACAGTCATCTTCATCGTTATATACATATAACGAGGCACGAGTGGTAGCTGGAACGTTCATGCATTTAGCTAAAGGCCAAGCACAGTGATGGCCTGTTCTTACGGCAACTCCTTGGCTATCTAAATACTGTCCTATGTCATGTGGATGGATATCTTTTATTGTAAAAGAAACTGTTGCGCCACGCATATGTGTATCGGTTGGGCCGACTATGCGAATATCGGGAATTTCTAGCATTCGCTCCAAGATATATCCAGCAAGAACAGTTTCGTGATTATGAACATTGTCCATGCCCAAATTCGTCAAGTAATTCAGCGCTGCACCAAGTCCGACCGCCTGTGCCATATTGGGAACGCCAGCTTCAAATTTTTGAGGAACCGGAGCCCATGTAGCACTTGTCATAGTGACGGTCTCTATCATCGAGCCACCGAATAAAAATGGTGGCAGTTCATCCAGCAAATTCATATGTCCCCACAACACGCCAATGCCTGTCGGACCAAGGGCTTTGTGGCCTGAAAATGCTAAGAAATCTACGCCGAGTTCCTTTACATCAATCTTCATGTGCGGTGCAGATTGGCAGGCATCTAAAATAACTACTGCGCCTACTTCATGAGCACGTGCAACTATTGCATCGAGTGGATTGATGGTTCCCAAGACATTTGATTGATGAGTAACGGATACGACTTTGGTATTTGCCGTAATCACTTCGTTGATGTTAGAGAGATCTAATCGAGACTCTGGCGTGACTTTGAACCACGCTAGCTCGGCACCTGATCTGGCAGATAACTGTTGCCACGGGATGAGGTTGGCATGATGTTCCATCTCGGTAACAACAATTCGATCTGCAGAAGTTAATGCGAAGCGATTTCCAACGGGCGCGTTACTCATCGCATAAGCTAAAAGATTCAAAGACTCGGTGGCGCTTTTAGTAAAGATTATTTCGTCAGCACCACCAGGAGAGCCCAAGAACTGAGCAACGATTTCACGTGCACCTTCATATGCGTCAGTGGCCTCCTCCGCCAGCTGGTGAGCACCACGGTGGACTGCTGCGTTATTAAATTTGTAGAAATTACTCTCAGCTTCAATGACCGAGAGGGGCTTCTGGCTCGTAGCCCCACTATCTAGATATACTAATCTTTTTCCTTCGCGAATAGTACGTTCAAAGATTGGAAAATCTTTGCGCACTATCTTCGACGAGAATGTCATATGGTCTCTACTTGCTCACATAATCTGCGTAACCGCTTGTCTCTAATTTGTCAGCCAGATCTGGCCCACCTTCTTCAACAATGCGTCCATTAGCAAAGACATGCACAAAGTCTGGTTTGATGTATTGAAGAATTCTTGTGTAGTGAGTAATTAAAAGAACGCCCAAATTATTACTCTCTTTAGCGCGGTTGACGCCTTCAGAGACGATACGTAGCGCATCTACATCAAGACCCGAATCTGTCTCATCCAAGATTGCAATCTTTGGACGTAAGAGTTCCAGCTGCATGATTTCATGGCGCTTTTTTTCGCCTCCTGAGAAACCTTCATTGACATTGCGCGTAGCAAAGGCTGGATCCATATTGAGTGCTTCCATCGCTTCTTTAACCTCTGCCACCCATGTTCGCAGTTTAGGTGCTTCTCCTCGAAGTGCGGTAGCAGCTGTACGCAAAAAGTTAGATACCGATACTCCAGGAACTTCTACTGGATACTGCATAGCTAAAAATAAACCAGCCTTAGCGCGTTCATCAACAGTCATCTCTAGGACATCTGCTCCATCGAGTGTGACTGTTCCACCGACAATTGCGTACTTAGGGTGACCGGCGATTGAGTAAGCCAATGTCGACTTGCCTGAACCGTTAGGGCCCATGATGGCGTGCGTCTCTCCAGAATTGATTGTTAGATCGACTCCCTTAAGAATTTCTACTGCGCCTGCATCAGTGTTAACTGATACCTGCAAGTTGCGAATCTCTAATGTGCTCATCTTCTAATCTCCTAAATCTCGACCGTGACGGAATTTGCATTTACTGTTACTGAATATGTTTCAAGTGGAATATTGGCCGGCAATGTAACTGCTTCACCGGTGCGTAAATCAAACTCGGCGCCATGCAGCCAGCATTCGATTTTAAAATCAGTGACTTCCCCTTCAGATAACGAAGCCTCAGAGTGCGAACACGTGTCATCGATCGCAAATACTTCATTACCGATGCGGGTGACACAGATTGTCTTACCGTTTTTTTCAAGCTTTACAGGTTTACGATCAGTGAGTTGATCGAGTTGTAAGTCAGCCAATTAGGCACCAGCTCTTTCTAGCTCTGCATCAATGCGATTCATCAATCGCTCTTGAATGGATTCAACTCCAATTTCATTGACAATCTCACTAAAAAAACCACGAACAACTAAGCGACGAGCATTCTCTAATGTGATTCCGCGAGACATCAAATAGAAAAGCTGCTCGTCATCGAAGCGACCTGTTGTACTTGCATGGCCGGCACCAACAATCTCACCAGTCTCAATCTCTAAATTAGGGACTGAATCAGCACGCGCACCATCACTTAATAGTAAGTTGCGGTTTAGTTCGTAGGTGTCAGTTCCTTCAGCAACAGCTCGAATGAGAACGTCGCCAATCCAGACAGTATGTGCGTCTTTTCCAGCTAAAGCACCCTTAAAGTTGACACGAGATTTTGCGTTAGGAACTGCGTGATCAACATGCATTCTGTGTTCAAAGAATTGTCCAGTAGTTGCGAAGTAGACGCCAAGAAGTTCGACTGAACCACCAGGAGCAATAAATTCTACGGTTGGAAGAATTCGAACTACATCTCCACCAACTGTGACTGTAATGGATTTAAAGGTTGCATCCTTATCCACGACGGCATGATGTCGCGCGGTGTAAACAGCGGCAGAGTCGAACTCTTGTAGAGTGATGAACTTCAATGATGCACCAGGTGCCAATGAAATCTCTAAATCCTCGGCAAGAACCGTATCGCCAGTGTTCTCGATAACGACAGTTGCTACCGCATGTGTGCCGAGTGAGATTCGTACCCGTGAAAACTCTGCTGAATCAAGGGCACCAACACCGCGACCAAGAAAAATGGGTTCGGCAACCTCTGCATTGTTGGCTATCGAAAGGTGAGCAACAGCAGATTCTGCTCCCCTAATGCGATCAATGATGATGTCATCACTGGGAGCCAACGGGGCCAGGGTTTCACGACTAAATGAAACTCCTGCAGGCAAATGCCCTTGGGAATTCAGTGAGTTACGATCACCGATTACCGCGGTTCCATCATGGAGTCCGCGAAGTCGCTTAAGCGGTGTAAAGCGCCACGCTTCTTCGCGTCCAGTTGGGGTTAAGTAATTTGTAGTTAAGACTGACATTAACCAACTGCGCCTTCCATTTGAAGTTCAATAAGACGATTGAGCTCTAAGGCGTACTCCATGGGAAGTTCGCGTGCAATTGGTTCAATAAAGCCGCGAACAATCATGGCCATTGCTTCATCCTCAGTGAGACCTCTCGACATTAAATAGAACAGTTGATCATCGCTAATCTTTGAGACTGTAGCTTCATGGCCCATAGAGACATCATCTTCCCGAATATCCACGTAAGGATATGTATCAGAACGTGAAATCGTATCGACGAGTAACGCATCACACTTAACTGTGCTCTTGGAATGGTGCGCACCTTCTTGTACCTGTACAAGTCCACGATATGACGTACGTCCACCATTGCGTGCAACAGATTTAGAGATAACTGATGATGATGTGTAAGGCGCAGCATGAACCATCTTGGCGCCAGAATCCTGGTGTTGTCCTTCACCAGCAAATGCCAATGAAAGTGTCTCGCCTTTTGCATGTGGTCCCATCAAAAAGATTGCTGGGTACTTCATAGTTACTTTAGAACCGATGTTTCCGTCGACCCATTCCATGGTTGCACCTTCAGCACAAGTAGCGCGCTTTGTCACCAAGTTATAGACGTTATTAGACCAGTTTTGAATAGTTGTATAACGCACCCGTGCGCCTTTTTTAACAATGATCTCGACGACGGCCGAGTGTAAAGAATCTGATTTATAGATTGGGGCTGTGCAACCCTCAACATAATGAATGTATGAATCTTCATCAGCAATAATGAGGGTGCGTTCAAACTGGCCCATATTTTCAGTATTAATTCTGAAGTAGGCCTGCAATGGAATATCTACATGCACGCCCTTAGGGACATAAATGAAGGACCCACCTGACCACACTGATGTATTTAGTGCTGCAAACTTGTTATCGCCAACTGGAATAACTGTTGCAAAATACTCTTTGAATAGCTCTGGGTGCTCTTTGAGCGCGGTATCTGTATCTAAGAAGATAACCCCCTGGGCAGCTAAATCTTCACGAATTGAGTGATAAACCACTTCAGATTCATACTGAGCAGCTACGCCGGAAACTAGGCGTTGTTTTTCAGCTTCAGGAATTCCTAGACGATCGTAAGTATTTTTGATCTCTTCAGGCAAGTCATCCCAAGTAGCAGCCTGCTTCTCTGTTGAACGTACGAAGTATTTGATTGTGTCAAAGAAAATTCCGGAAAGATCAGAACCCCAGTTTGGCATAGGCTTCTTCTCAAAAAGAGCTAAGCCTTTTAAGCGTAGATCGAGCATCCACTGAGGCTCTGACTTCTTCTCTGAAATATCGCGAACAACATCTTCATTGATGCCACGACGTGCATTAGTACCGACCTCACTCTTATCTGACCAACCGTATTCGTAATTTCCAAGGCCATCGAGTTCTGGATGCGTAGTTGTCATGCACGTACCTTTCGGTTTTTTGAAGTGGATGTTACAGATGTTGGAATAAATGTTGTGCACACACCATCGCCGTGTGCGATGGTTGCCAAACGTTGGACATGTGTTCCGAGCACTCGCGAGAGCGCTTCAGTCTCGGCTTCACATAGCTGTGGGAACTCCGCGGCAACGTGTGCTATCGGACAGTGATGTTGGCAAAGCTCTTCGCCCATAGGTTTAGAATGGGCAGTTGCTGCGTATCCCTGCTCAGTTAAAAAAACTGCAAGGGCTTCGGTTTTTGATGTCTTTTTGGCAAGTGCAATATTGGCTTTACGCTCAATATCTTCGGCTCTGGATTCAGCAAAAGCTTGAACCATATGCTCGCCCAATTGAGCTGACATAAACTTCAAAGCTGCAACGGCTAAATCATCATAAGAGTGTTCAAATTTTTCTCTACCCGCATCTGACATAAGAAAAACTTTTGAAGGTCTGCCACGACCGCGAACCGCAGTAGATTGTGGCTGGCGCGCCTGAAGAATCCCATCGGCCACGAGTAAATCTAAATGTCTGCGAATTCCGGCAGGTGTAAGTCCTAATCTCACGGACAGAGTGGCAGCACTCGATGGGCCATTCTCAAGAATTGATCGAGCGACTAACTCCCTCGTACGCCGATCCTCGCCCTTAGGGGCTAGTACATCCGGTGTCAATTTCACAACAGTATTGTGTCGTAATTCGACACTATTAGCCACTTCAGCGCCGTGGTGACACAGAGCAATAAGGTTAGGCCATGAGCAGATCCCGAGCGAGGCAGATTCTGGCTCCAGCTAGCGGATTCCTTCTCTTTCTTCAAGCAGCACTCATGGTTACAGGAGGGGCGGTTCGCCTCACGGGTTCAGGATTGGGATGTCCTACATGGCCCGAATGCACACCTGGCTCGTACGCTCCTGTTCTCGGGCAGGCTGAAGGCCTTCTTCATTCTTGGATTGAATTCGGAAATCGATTGCTCACTTTTGTGCTTGTGGCTGCTGCCTTAGTAACTCTTATCGCAGTACTGCGTGCCGGCCGAAAAGATTTAAGAGTGTTGGCTGCAGGACAGTTTCTTGGAATTTTCGCTCAGGGAATTCTTGGCGGAATTACAGTCCTTGTTCATTTGAATCCTATAGCCGTCAGTAGCCACTATTTACTTACAACAATTTTGATTGCAGGCGCAACATCTCTTTATACACGCAGAAAGACGCCTGCACAAAAGAAGCTATCTCCTATTGCGGCAGAGATTTTTTCTCGTGCCCATATAGCCCTTAGCGCAATTGTTATAGTTTTAGGGACTGTAGTTACTGGAGCCGGTCCGCACGCGGGAGATATTAATGCACCTAGATTACACATACGTATTCAAAATGCTGCGCAACTTCATGGAAGTGCCGTAGCAATTCTATTGATTCTAACCATAGCTTTTTATTTATCACCTCAAGTAAGTGCACCTACAAGAAAATTCTTACGATTTTTTTTCATAGCTTCATTGGCTCAAGGTCTCATTGGTATAGTTCAATATCTACAAGGAGTACCTGAATTACTAGTTGCATCACATCTAGCCGGATCGGCAATTGTGTGGATTTTAGCGTGGCGAGTTTGGTTAACCGTTCAACGAGAAGAAAAGGTATCTGTTCAATGACTTCACTCCCCGGTTGGACAGGGCTAGATGACCGAGCCATCGCCTATGCACGCGCGCTAGCGGCAGATGCAGTTCAAAAAGTTGGTAATGGTCACCCTGGAACCGCAATGTCACTTGCTCCGGTGGCTTACACGCTTTTCCAACGTCACTTAGTTCACGATCCATCTGATCCGACATGGCTTGGGCGCGATAGATTTATTCTTTCATGTGGTCACTCATCACTAACGCTTTACACTCAACTTTTTTATAGTGGGTACGGCTTAGAGATGGAGGACCTAAAGAGTTTCAGAACATGGGGTTCACTTACTCCTGGACACCCAGAGTTTGGACATACAGCTGGCGTAGAAATGACTACCGGTCCATTGGGCCAAGGCGTTGCAACTGCCGTGGGTATGGCGATGGCAGCCCGCTATGAACGTGGCTTACTTGACTCAGATGCGCCTGAAGGTGCGTCGCCCTTTGACCACTCAATCTGGGTTATCTGCTCTGATGGCGATCTTCAAGAAGGTATCAGCGCTGAAGCATCTTCTCTTGCTGGAACTCAAGAACTCGGAAATTTAAATCTAATTTATGACGACAATAGAATTTCAATTGAGGGCGATACTCGTAATGCATTTACTGAGGATGTTTCCATGCGCTATCGCGCCTATGGTTGGCACGTAGTTGAAGTTGCCACACTCGATGATGGAAATGTGGATATATCCGCACTCGATGCGGCAATGATCACAGCGAAAAGTGAAAAAACGAAGCCAACTCTAATTAGACTAAAGAGCGTTATTGCTTGGCCAGCACCAAATCTGCGTGGCACCGGTAAGTCTCACGGTTCAGCACTAGGTGAAACCGAAGTGGCCGAAACAAAAAAACTACTCGGTTTAGATCCTGCAGAAGACTTTGCCATGCCAGATGAGATTTTGGCTCACGTTCGAAAAGTTAAGTCACGCGCATCACTCGTTCGAAAAGAGTGGAATATAGCATTTTCTGCCTGGGAAGCTTCACATAAGGATTCAGCAAACTTGCTTAAACGCTTACGCAAGCGAGAACTTCCTCCTCAGTGGGACGCTGGTATCCCAGTCTTCGCTGCAGGAAAAGATGTTGCCACACGCGCAGCATCCGGTGAAGTAATCAATGCCATTGCTAAAGCGCTACCAGAATTATGGGGAGGTTCGGCAGATTTAGCCGGCTCCAATAACACGAGCATTGATGATGGCGGATCTTTCTTGCCCAAAAGCAGCGCAATAAAATCTGCGCATCCTTATGGTCGTATCATTCACTTTGGAATTCGCGAACACGCTATGGGTGCGATTCTCAATGGCATAACTCTTCACGGATTAACTCGACCATTCGCTGGCACTTTTGCCGTATTCAGCGACTACATGCGACCATCAGTGCGCCTTGCCGCTTTAATGAAGATTGCACCGATCTTTGTTTGGACACATGATTCAATCGGAGTGGGTGAAGATGGTCCAACACACCAACCAATCGAGCACTTTGCAGCATTGCGTGCGATTCCCGGGCTAGATGTCATTCGTCCCGGCGATGCCAATGAAGTTGCCGAGGCGTGGAAGAAGATAATTACTGGAAATCGAACCTCTGGCTTACTCCTTTCAAGACAGAATCTTCCAGTCTTCGATCGCAGCGACTGTGCGCCCGCAACTGGAGTTTCTCGAGGTGCATATATTCTCAAAGATGCACCTCACGCTCAGGTGATTATGATCGCTACTGGTTCAGAGGTCAGTCTGGCCCTAGATGTGCAGAGCGCGCTTTCGCAAGAAGGTATTCAAGCGCGTGTTGTAAGCGCTCCGTGTCTTGAATGGTTTTCCGAACAAGACGATGCATATAAAGATTTAGTGCTACCTAAATCGATTCCGCTCAAAGTAAGTATTGAAGTGGGAATTGCACAGGGATGGCGTGAATTAATTGGTGATCATGGACTATCTATCTCCATGGAGCACTACGGCGCATCTGCCGATGCAAAACGTCTCTTTAAAGAGTTTGGTTTCTCTGTTGAGGCTATCTCGGTGCGAATCAAAGCAGCGTTGATATGAGTGTCAAAGACGTTGCACGATTTGGTACCTCGATTTGGCTAGATGATCTATCTAGAGCGAAAATTACTGGTACAGATCCGCACTCTCTCCCCTACCGTATAGCTCAATCAGGAGTTGTCGGAGTTACTACAAACCCAAGTATTTTTGCAGCGGCAATTGCTGGGGCTAGCGAGTATGCAGATGATATTGCAGCAATGGCACATGTGTCCGTCGATGAGTGCGTTAAGCGTCTGACTACTGATGATGTTCGAAATGCTTGTGATCTATTTAGAGATATCTACTCTGCATCCAAGGGAGTTGACGGTCGAGTGAGTATCGAAGTAGATCCGCGACTTGCTCATGACACCGCAGGAACGATAGCTGCAGCTAAAGAGTTGTGGCAGATTGTTGATCGCCCAAATGTCATGATCAAGGTTCCAGCAACCATTGAAGGTCTTCCTGCAATAACAGAGCTAATTGCCGCAGGGGTAAGTGTCAATGTCACTCTCATTTTTTCGGTTAAACGTTACGGTGGAGTAATTGATGCCTTCATATCTGGCATTGAGAGAGCCACAAATCCCTCTCATGTCCACTCAGTTGCATCCTTCTTCGTGAGCAGAATCGATAGTTCTGTCGATGCATTGCTTAAAGCCAACGCAAGCCCTGAGGCCATGGCGCTTTTAGGAAAAGCCGCGATTGCTAACGCCCATCTTGCCTATCAACTTTTTCAAGAGAAGTTCAACTCATCACGATGGTTGGCACAAACCGAACGCGGCGCTCATAAGCAGCGCCCATTATGGGCATCGACTGGGGTTAAGGATCCGACTTACGATGACACACGCTATGTAGTTGAACTTATCGCCGCTGAAACTGTCAACACTATGCCCCAAAACACTTTAGACGCAGTTATCGATCATGCGGTGGTTCGTGGCGACACGATCTCAAAAAATTATGCAGAGGCTGTTGAGGTTTTTACATCACTATCTGCGCTTGGAATTTCATTGAATGTAATCACTACAGATTTAGAGATTGATGGCGTCAAAAAATTTGCTCAAGCTTGGCAAGAGTTACTGAAAGCCTTGGAGGCAGCTCAAAAATTATGTTGAATCTACGTGGCACTGCAATTTCAAAAATTGATCGAACTGATTCGCGGTATAGCGATTTACTGGGTTTCCATAATCGCCTAGCTGCTAAGGACCCCACCATATGGGGGTCAGAGGCGGCACCAGAAGCGACGACACGTCTCAACTGGATTGATCTACCTGAGAGCTCTCGCGATTTATTGCCGCAACTGGATGCTCTCTGCGCCAAACATCGTGATAAAACGCGAATAGTTCTGTGTGGAATGGGTGGTTCATCATTGGGACCAGAAGTTATTGCTCAAAGCTTTAATAAAGAGTTATTTATCCTTGACTCAACTGATCCCCAATATGTCGCCCACGCACTTACAAGTGATCTTACAAAAACTCTTGTAGTAGTTAGTTCTAAATCAGGTTCTACGATCGAAACCGCTTCACAGCGCGCCTTATTCGAGCAGCGCTTTATTGCTGCAAATCTTGCACCTACTGATCACATTGTTATTGTGACCGATCCTGGCTCTCCACTTGATAAGAGTTCGCGTGCTCATGGTTTTACAGTTATTAATGCTGATCCCAACGTGGGTGGACGCTTTAGTGTTTTAAGTGCTTTCGGTTTAGTGCCAGCGGCGCTTATTGGTGTCGATGTCTCGGTTTTACTCGATAATGCAAGTGAAACTAAAGCTGCTTTCTTGAAGGACCCTATGCCTGTCCTAGATATGGCATACGCCATCACCTATATAGCCGGTCAATACATGACTTACTGTGACTTTGCTTCGTCTATGCCCGGATTAAGCGACTGGGCCGAGCAATTAGTGGCTGAGTCAACTGGTAAAGAGCAAGTTGGTCGACTTCCGATAGTTATTGATGAGCCAAGCGAAGCTGAATATTTTTCGATCGCCTACTGCGGTGATGGCGATTTAGTTGTTGAGGCTGATCTCGCCTCTCAATTTATTATTTGGGAATGGGTGACGGCCTTAGTAGGGGCCGCCCTTGCTATTGATCCTTTCAACCAGCCCAATGTCACAGAGGCTAAAGAGGCGACATCTAGATTGTTGAATGAATGGTCTGGCGTTCTACCGCACTTTGTTGCCGATGCAACCGATGCCCATGTCGAGATTTTCGGTGCCGGAGCTTCACTGGCATCGGCTTTAAATGAATTTATTAAAGCTATCCCCGACGATGGATATATTGCAGTAATGGCATACCTTGATCGTCAAGACGATGTAAAGATCGCCCAGATTCGCCGCCTCCTATCGCAAAAGTCCGGACGCCCGGTGACCTTTGGATGGGGCCCACGTTTTCTTCACTCAACTGGACAGTTTCATAAAGGTGGACAGCAAAACGGCGCATTCTTACAAATAACTGGCAATGTAAAGATAGATATTGCGATACCTGGTCAGGATTTTGGATTTAAAACTTTGCTAGCAGCTCAAGCCTTGGGCGACGGTAAAGCGCTTGCTTCGAGAAAATACCCACTCCTTCGATTTAATTTAACAAATCGCAGTGTGGGTATCGACCAACTTCTTAATGCAGTTACTTCGCTCTAGTCTTAATCATCTCCACGAAGTTTACGTAAAGCATCCTCTAATAGACCTTCACCTTCTGCATCGGTACGACGCTCTTTAACATATGCAAGGTGAGTCTTATACGGTTCGTTCTTAATTGGACTTGGTGGGTTATTTCTATCGCGCCCTGCGGGATAACCACACTTTGGGCAATCCCACTCAGCAGGAATGACTACCGTCTCTTCAACGGCAAATGATGGTCGAACTTCATGGCCATTAGCGCAGAAATAGGAGACATAGGCTCGGGCAATTGAATCTCCGCGCTCTGCTTCTCCCATTGGGCCAGCGCCGACTCGGCTTCCGCGAATTGCACTTGCCATGTGATGCTCCTTTAAAGAAAAATTGTTAGATACAGATAGATTTACTTAAGAACAAGGCTGAGGGCTACAACTAAAGCAAACCAGAGACCGCCCACCACAATTGTGATGCGATCTAGATTGCGCTCTACGACCGATGATCCACCGTAATTTGAAGAGATGCCACCACCAAATAGATCGGACAAGCCGCTGCCCTTACCCTTATGTAAAAGGACAAGAAGAATCATAAGAACACTCGTAATAATGAGCAGAATTGAGAGAGCTAGTTTCACGGTTCGTAAACTCCTTGTTTCGTAGACGGTAAGGATACCTGTAAAAGCTGGTTAGTTCTTACTCGGCTTGAGCGTAGAACTTAACAATCTTGGCCAACTCTTCAGGGTCCAGGCTGGCCCCCCCAATAAGAGCGCCATCGACATCACCGTTTTTCATGATCTCGGCGATATTGCCAGACTTCACCGAACCTCCGTAGAGAATGCGCATGGCAGCGGCAATCTCTGGTGAGCCGATATTTTCAATCTCTTCGCGAATCGCAGCACAGACTTCTTGAGCATTCTCAGGCGTTGCAGTCTTACCAGTACCAATTGCCCACACTGGTTCATAGGCGATAACTAACTTTTTTAACTCTGGCTTTGTCAGACCTTCGAGTCCTGCGCGAATCTGTCGAACTACATGACTCACATGTGCTCCCGATTCACGAATTGAGAGCTCCTCACCAACACAGAAAATTGGCGTTAATTCATGTGCGAGAGCGGCCTTAATCTTTCGATTCACTAGCGCATCGCTCTCATTATGAATCGCTCGACGCTCTGAGTGACCAACTAAAACATAAGTGCATCCAAGCTTATGCAGCATCGATGCAGAAATGTCACCAGTAAAGGCACCACTTGCATCAGGGGAAAGATCTTGCGCTCCATAAGTAAGTCGAAGACGATCGCCATCTATGAGGGTTTGAATCGAGCGAATATCTGTGAAGGGAGGAATGATCGCAACATCAACGGCGTCATAATCTTTGTCATTTAAACCATATACAAGTTTTTGAGCAACAGCTATCGCTTCAAGATGATTCAAATTCATCTTCCAGTTACCGGCCATTAATGGCTTGCGCATCTGCTTCCCCTTAGATTCCAAGTGCTTGAAGGCCAGGAAGTTCCTTGCCCTCTAAATACTCAAGGGAGGCTCCGCCACCCGTTGAAATATATCCGAAATCCGAATCAGCAAAACCCAAAGCTCTCACTGCAGCTGCCGAGTCTCCCCCGCCAACGACAGAGATTCCTGACACCTTGGTAAGTGCCGTCGCTACGGTTTTAGTTCCAGCAGCAAAATTAGCAAACTCAAATACACCCATAGGGCCGTTCCAAAATACCGTTGCACATTTCTCAATCTCATGGGCAAATGCAGCAGCCGAAACTGGGCCAATATCTAAGCCCATTTGATCAGCTGGAATTGCATCAACATCGACAAGGGTGGGCGCTGACTCGGCAGCAAATGCTGGAGCAACCATGATGTCAGATGGTAAAACAAGTGTGACACCTTTGCTTTGTGCACTAGCGATAATCTCTTTCACGACGTCAATCATCTGCGCCTCAACGAGAGATGTGCCAATTTCTTTGCCTTGGGCGGCAAGAAAAGTAAAGACCATTCCGCCGCCAATAGCTAAGACATCTACTTTGTTCAGAAGGTTTTCTATAACACCTAACTTGTCTGATACTTTAGCTCCACCAAGTACAACTCCATATGGTCGAGTTGGATTGAGCGTCAACTTTTTAAGTACTTCTACTTCGGCCGAGACCAAAAGACCTGCAGCATGTGGAAGTAGCTTCGGTAAGTCATAGACCGATGCATGCTTACGATGGACTGCACCAAATCCATCGCCCACATAAACATCGGCTAAGGCCGCAAGTTCCTTAGCCAAAACCTGGCGCTCGGCTTCATCTTTACTAGTTTCAGCGGCACTAAATCGAATATTTTCAAGAAGCAAAATCTCACCAGGCAGTAAAGATGCTGCCGCATCGCTGACAACATCTCCAACAACGTGAGCATTAAATTGAACTGGCTGGCCAAGTAGTTCGCTCAATCGTTGCGCCACTGGCGCCAGAGAGAGTTCAGGTTTGGCTTCACCCTTTGGTCGTCCCAAGTGTGCAGCGATGACTATGCGTGCACCTTTAGCTAGTAAAAGTTGAATAGTTGGAAGCGAGGCTTTGATACGTCCATCATCTTTAATGACACCATCTTTCAATGGGACATTGAGATCACACCGCAAAAAAACTCGCTTTCCAACTACATCAAGATCTACTAAATCTGACATTAGAGCGTTTTGCCTACATAACTAATCAAATCGACTAGACGGTTTGAATAACCCCATTCGTTGTCATACCAACCGACAACTTTTACTTGATTACCGATAACTTTAGTAAGACCAGAATCAAAAATACATGATGAAGGATCTGTAACGATGTCTGACGAAACGATCGGATCTTCGGTATATGTTAGATAGCCCTTAAGAGATCCATTAGCTGCGGCTTTCATTGCAGCATTAATCTCGGCCGCAGTTGCCTCTTTAGCTAGTTCGACAGTTAAATCCGTGGCCGAACCAGTTGGCACTGGAACGCGCATCGCATAACCATCTAGCTTGCCCTTAAGCTCTGGAAGCACAAGTGCGATTGCTTTAGCAGCACCTGTTGAGGTGGGAATCATATTGGTAGCTGCAGCGCGCGCTCGGCGAAGATCCTTATGTGGGAAATCTAGAATAACTTGATCATTTGTATATGCGTGGATCGTGGTCATAAGGCCTTTAACGATTCCCCAGTTATCGTTGAGTACCTTGGCCATTGGTGCAAGGCAGTTGGTTGTACATGACGCATTTGAAATAATGTGGTGGTTCGCAGGATCGTACTTTTCGTGATTGACACCCATAACAATTGTGATGTCTTCATCACTTGCTGGAGCCGAGATGATAACTTTTTTGGCTCCGGCAGTAATGTGCTTGCCTGCATCGGCAGCCTTAGTAAAGTGACCTGTAGATTCAATGACAACATCGACCTTGAGTGCTGCCCACGGTAAGTTTGCTGGATCACGCTCTGAGAAGGTTTTAATAACTTTGCCATCGACGGTAATTGAATCTTCGGTGAAAGTTACTGGCAGGCCTAGGCGACCCAAGATTGAATCGTATTTGAGTAGGTGTGCCAAAGTTTCATTGGGTGTGAGATCGTTAACTCCGACGATGTTGATTTCTGGATTGGTTAGAGCTGCACGAAAGAAGTTACGTCCGATTCGTCCAAAGCCGTTGATTCCGACATTAATCATCACAATTGTCCTTGCTGCTAATGGAGGGCCACATAAAAAAGCCCAACCGTTGGTGGTTTTTCTGACAGCCACAACGTTGGGGTCTTAGGGATAATCCTATCAGTGGCTCACGGATGAACTCTTCAGTAGGATCTTTAATTCAAAAGATCAGGCGAAAGTCCACTCTCGGTATCTGGAATTCCCAGCTCGCTGGCGCGTTTATCGGCCATAGCCAGCAATCGGCGGATTCGACCTGCAATTGCATCCTTGGTCATAGGCGGACTCGCGAGTGAACCCAACTCTTCAAGTGAGGCTTGACCATGGTTGATACGCAGCTCCCCCGCCTCTTTAAGATGATCCGGAATCGTTGCGCCAAGAATCTCCATGGCGCGAGCAACTCGTGCCGATGCAGCGACTGCTGCGCGTGCCGATCGACGCAGATTCGCATCATCAAAGTTGGCAAGGCGGTTAGCTGTTGCACGAACTTCACGACGCATGCGTCGCTCTTCCCATGCTAAAACAGATTCATGAGCTCCTAGGCGAGTGAGTAGTACACCTATGGCATCACCATCGCGAATAACAACACGATCCACGCCGCGAACTTCGCGCGCTTTAGCAACGATTCCCATGCGCCGAGCTGCACCAACAAGTGCCAAGGCGGCTTCAGGTCCTGGGCAGGTAATTTCTAGTGATGAAGAACGTCCTGGCTCGGTGAGTGAACCATGTGCAATAAATGCACCGCGCCAGGCTGCTTCAGAGTCACAGATCGCCGCAGATACAACTTGTGGAGGTAGACCACGAACAGGTCGACCATGTGAATCGACTAAACCAGTTTGTCTAGCAAGTGCATCTCCTGATTCAATAACTCGAACAACATAGCGTGAACCCTTGCGCAGGCCGCTAGATGAAAGGACAGCTAAATCGCTATCGTGCCCATAAATATCGGCAATATCTTTTCGCAAACGGCGCGCGCTTTGAGATGTATCGAGTTCAACCTCAATTACTATTTTTCCTGCAGCGATATGAAGTCCACCTGCGAAACGAAGTAATGAAGAGACCTCGGCTTTACGGCAACATGGTTTAGTAATCGAGATTCGACTAAGTTCGTCTTTTAATGATGCGGTCATAGCCATGGGCTTATCCAACCAAACTTTGACGCATAATGTGGCCCAAATGAAGAGCCAATTCGCTGATATCGTGATGAACACTGCCGGGGGCTTTTCTAATATCAACGGCCACAACCTGCCCACCTAGTTGTCTGGCCATATGCGCCAGGGTATTTTCATTGCGAACGACAGATCTATCGACCAGAAAATAGTCGATAGATAGGTTTGGGGCGTAGGAATGGAAAAACTCTAAATGCTCTTCTGGTGTAGATCCAGCAAACTCTTCTCCAGAAGTGTTGGAGTGGGCATCCAAATTAAGTATCAATATCTTCTTCGCCTTTGTACGTTCGAGGGCATCGAGCTGCATTGGCACCAACAGATGCGGCATCACGCTAGAGAACCATGAACCCGGACCCATGGTGATCCAATCAGCGACCCGTATCGCTGTGAGAGCCTCAAGTCGCGGCGCAGGATTCTCTGGAATCACGCGCAAGGATTCAATGCGCCCCTTTGCCGTAGCCACCTCTTTTTGACCACGAACAACTATGCGACCTGTAGATGTATTGAATGTTCCTTCAATATCCAAAGGAACCGCAGCCATAGGAAGTACGCGTCCAACTACTTTTAATAGTGAACCAACGCGATCTAAGCCGACAACTGGATCTTCGCCAACATTCCATAACGATGCTAAAAGTAAGTTGCCCATCGCATGACCATTGAGTGCGCCATCGCTCACAAAACGATGTTGCATGATGTTGGCCCATGTACGACCCCACTCATCATCGGCGCACAACGCAGCCAGCGCCATTCGTAGATCACCTGGTGGAAAGATTGAAAACTCTTCGCGTAGTCGCCCACTAGATCCGCCATTATCGGCAACGGTCACAATTGCAGTGATCTCTGAGGTTACTTCTCGAAGCGCCGACAAAGTCGCAGACAGGCCGTGTCCTCCCCCAAGTGCAACAACCTTAGTCAAAACTATTCTCGTCCTACATCTCGATGTGTTGCATGGGCAGTCAAATCTAAACTCATCTCATTGAGCTGTTTGGAAATCTCTTCAGTGATTGCAACGCTACGGTGTTTGCCCCCAGTGCATCCCACTGCAATAGTCACATACTTTTTTCCCTCGTGCATATATCCAGGGATCATTGATGTGACCAAATCAACATAGTCTTTAACAAAAGTTCTTACACCCGTACTACCTAAGACTTTGTCACTGACTTGTGGGGTCAACCCTGTTAATGGGCGAAGCTGCGGGATCCAGTGTGGATTGGGGATAAAACGGCAATCAAGAACTAAATCAGAGTCAACTGGAATTCCATACTTATAACCAAAAGAGAGAACATTGATTCGCATCCCCTGGATTTTGCCTCCACCAAAGATCTCACCAATTCTTTTCTCTAATTGATGCACATTCAGATTACTGGTGTCGATAGCAATATCGCAATCAGATTTTACGACCTCCAGCATTACTCGTTCACGCGCAATGCCATCGAGAATTCGATCTTCCCCTTGAAGTGGATGTGGTCTACGTGTTGATTCGAATCGCTGGACTAAAGCTTGATCAGTCGCATCTAAAAAGACGAGTCGATATGCCGAACCATTCTTCTTTAAAGAATCTAACGCTAGCGTTAACTCATCGAAAAAATGTCCGCCACGAACATCCACAACCACTGCGAACTCTTTACCGTCAGGGCCTGAGCCTTTACCAACTAGGTCTGGAACAAGTGATGGCGGTAAGTTGTCGACTACATGCCAACCAAGATCTTCCAAAGCATGTGCCACCGTGGAGCGGCCCGCGCCTGACATGCCAGTCAGAATCAATATCTCCTTGTTGCTCATGGCTCTATCCTCTTACATCTGTCAAGTACCCGACTAGTCACCGGTAATTTCTCCAGTGTCAGTATTTACTTTATGCGCAGTCATTGCTCTTAGATGGGCTTCAATAATGAAGGCGATCTTCGCCCCTATTCCCGGTGTAGCCCCAATGTCTTCAACACCAGCCTTTCGAATTGCGGCCACAGAACCAAAACGTTCGAGCAATGCATTTCTACGCACAGATCCCAGTTGTGGAATCTCATCCAAAATTGATTCCAGCATCACTTTTGATCTACGTGATCGATGGAACGTGATGGCAAACCTATGTGCCTCATCGCGGATGCGTTGTAAGAGATAGAGACCCTCACTGCTGCGAGGCAGGATTATCGGATCACTTGATCCGGGGATCCACACCTCTTCTAAGCGTTTGGCTAACCCGCACAGTGCAATGTCATTAATTCCCAGTTCACTGAGAGCACGCGCTGCAGCATTTACTTGCGGCGCTCCACCATCGACCACTATCAACTGTGGCGGATAAGAGAACTTACTTAACTTTCCACCAAGTTCGGCCACTTCGGCCTCATCTACCGATCTATCATCTAAGAGGCGTTTGAGTCTGCGCGTGATTACCTGATGCATAGCGCGAGTGTCATCAAAGCCATCTTCAGTGTTGATAATGAATCGGCGATACTCACTCTTCTTCGCTAAACCATCTTCAAAGACCACCATAGATGCCACGACGGATGTTCCGGAGATGTTAGAGATATCAAAGCATTCGATGCGAAGCGGTGTACGTTCTAGATCCAAGGCCTCTTCAATCTCTAGCAGCGCTTTACCGCTGACCGCTGCATCGGTTGCGCGCTTGCTGAGGAATTGGATTAATGAATACTGAGCGTTTCGTTTAACCGTCTGTAAAATCTCCACTTTTTCACCGCGTTGTGGAACCTTCAACGAAACGGTGCCACCCCGCAGTCCTGATAGCCACTGTTCAAGTGCGGGGGCATCAAGGGGCAGTTCATTAATCAGGATCTGGGCAGGGATTTCGTGTGGTGAGCTTTGACTGTAGATTGAAAAAAACAAAGCACCCATCTCGTCATCGCCCTCCAGTGACTTGCTTTGATCTACGATCCATGAACGTGATCCTTTGATCGCTCCACCTCGAATAATAAATATCGAGCCAGCAGCATGGGCACCATCGTGGTGAATTGCTATAACGTCGGCAGTTAAGTTATCGGGAAGTGCAGCATCCGTAGATTCCTGTGCACGTTCAATAGCTGTGATTGAATCACGAATCTTTGTGGCCCGCTCAAACTCTTCGCGCTCTGAGGCAAGTTCCATCTCATTGCGCAACGTAGGAACGATGTCTGCATTGCTGTCAGACATAAATGCAACTAAGCGATTAGACAAAGCCTTATGGTCGGCTTGACTTACCCATTCCACACACGGTGCTGCACACTTTCCAATATCTCCCAAGAGACATTGGCGCTTAGTTCGACGTGCTCGATCAAAGTTGCCAGTCGAGCAGGAGCGAATCGGAAAAACCTTCAAAATGACATCGAAAGTATTACGTAACGCCCAGGTATGAGTGAAAGGGCCAAAATAAGTAATTCCCGGTCGCTTAGATTTACGAGTAATAAATATCCGTGGAAACTCATCATCATTTGTAACCGCTAAGTATGGATACGACTTATCGTCTTTAAACTGAACGTTGTAATACGGGTTGTACTGCTTGATCCAAGAGAACTCTAACTGTAAGGCCTCCACCTCGGTAGCAACGATGGTCCAGTCAACTCGAACCGCTTCATGCACCATACGATCAGTTTTAGTTGCAAGGTTGCTTTGAAAATAGTTACTCAGACGATTTTTAAGGTTCTTAGCCTTGCCTACATAAATAACTGTGTCATCGCTGTTGTAAAAACGATACACACCAGGATGCTCAGGAATATTAATAGGCCGATAACTCTGAGGATCTGCCATCGCTTTACTTCTTGGTTGCTACTTTTCGATTAGTTGCCAACATCGGTGCTAAGTATTGACCCGTGTAACTGGCTGCAACTTTAGCTACATCCTCTGGCGTTCCTTCGGCAACGACTAATCCCCCGCGGAATCCACCCTCCGGGCCCATATCAATGACCCAATCTGAACATTTAATCACATCCAAATTATGTTCAATGACAACCACTGTGTTGCCGGTGTCAACAAGCCGGTTAAGAACAATCAGCAACTTGCTGACATCTTCAAAGTGCAGCCCTGTAGTTGGCTCATCTAGAACATAAATTGTCCGTCCCGTTGATCTGCGCTGAAGTTCGGTAGATAGTTTTACGCGCTGAGCCTCACCACCTGAGAGCGTTGGTGCTGACTGGCCTAACCGTACATAGCCCAGACCAACGTCATTGAGCGTTTTTAAAAAACGGGCAATGGTGGGCACAGATTCAAAGAAAGTATGGGCTTGTTCAATCGGCATATTCAAAACATCGGCGATGGTCTTGCCCTTGTAATGCACCTCTAAGGTTTCACGGTTATAACGGGCTCCGTGACAGACTTCGCACGGTACATATACATCGGGCAAAAAGTTCATTTCGATTGTGATAGTTCCATCACCTGAACAGTTCTCACAGCGTCCACCTTTAACATTAAATGAAAAGCGACCCTGCTGATACCCACGAATTTTTGCTTCTGTGGTTTCGGCAAATAATGCACGCACCTTGTCGAAAAGCCCAGTATAGGTCGCTGGATTAGATCGAGGTGTGCGACCGATTGGAGATTGATCGACGTGAACGACTTTATCCAGTAGTTCAACTCCACTAACACTGCGATGTCGACCGGGAACAAGGCGGGCACCGTTAAGTTTATTTGCTAACGTCGTATACAAAATATCATTTACTAAAGTGGATTTTCCAGAGCCGCTGACACCGGTCACTGAGACGAAAACTCCCAGCGGAACTTGAACGTCGATATCTTGTAAGTTATTTTCTTTTGCGCCCTTAACAGTAAGAACTCGCTTTGAATCAACGGGGCGACGCTTCTGTGGAATCTCAATAGATTTACGGCCTGAAAGATATGCACCTGTAATTGATTCCTTAGATGCAATCAGTTCGTCGTAGCTTCCAGAAACTACAACATGTCCGCCATGCTCACCTGCACCTGGTCCGATATCTACAATCCAGTCGGCGGTACGAATCGTTTCCTCATCATGTTCAACAACGATGAGTGTATTTCCAAGATCTCGTAAATGAGTCAACGTCTCAATTAAGCGTCGATTATCTCGTTGATGCAGACCAATACTTGGCTCATCCAAAACATAAAGAACTCCTACTAAGCCACTACCGATCTGAGTTGCAAGACGGATGCGCTGGGCTTCTCCACCAGAAAGCGTCGCCGCAGGTCTAGCTAGGGACAAATAGTCCAAGCCAACATCGAGAAGAAAGCCAAGGCGGGCATGGACTTCCTTCATAACACGTTCAGCAATCTGGGCCTCACGTTTATTGAGTTTGATATTCTTTAGGAATTCAGCACACTCTGAAATCGAGAGTTCTGTGATGTCTGAAATATTCTTATTGCCAATTGTTACTGCTAAAACCTCAGGCTTAAGACGTGCGCCATTACATACCTGACATGGAATTTGACGCATATACGCTTCATATTTATCACGGCTGTAATCACTATCAGTCTCACTGTGGCGGCGATGAATGAATGGAACCACTCCCTCAAATCCGGTTGTGTAGTTCTTAGTTCCATAGCGGCCCTTGTACTTCATCTTAATTTCATACTCATAGCCATTTATTATGGCTTCTCGAGCCTTGACTGAGATTTTTTTCCACGGAGTATTGAGCGAGAAAGGCATATCTTTGGCTAAGGCTTCTAGTAGACGAATGAAATAGTCAGCAGATTGCCCACCAGACCACGGTGCAATGGCTCCATCATTTATTGATAAGGAATCATCCGGAATGATGAGATCTTCATCGACCTCTAACTTCGTTCCAATGCCCGAACACTCTGGGCAGGCACCAAAGGGTGAGTTGAAAGAGAATGAACGTGGCTCTAGCTCCTCAAAAGACATGTTGCAATCGTGGCAGGCTAAGTGCTCACTAAAGGTGCGCTCTTTATCGGCCGATTTAGCGTCAACAAGATCAAGAATGACGATGCCTGATGCTAAACGTAGAGCAGTTTCAATGGAATCAGTGAGCCGCGTTTTGCTCTCAACTTTTGCAGTAAGTCGATCTACAACAACTTCAATGGTGTGTTTTTCCTGTTTCTTTAATTTCGGAACATCTGTAAGTGCCACGACAACACCATCAACACGTGCACGCGAGTACCCCTGTGTAATGAGTTCAGCAAATAGATCCAAGAACTCACCTTTGCGAGCACGGACGACTGGAGCTAAGACCTGAAACTTTGTTGTGGCCGGCATTGCCAAAATCTGATCTACAATCGCTTGTGGTGATTGGCGTGAAACAGCTTTGCCGCATTTCGGACAGTGCGGAATGCCAGCACGCGCGAATAGAAGACGTAGATAGTCATAAACTTCAGTAATTGTGCCTACAGTAGAGCGAGGATTTCGATTTGTAGATTTCTGATCAATCGATACGGCAGGAGATAAACCTTCAATGAAATCTACGTCGGGCTTATCCATCTGACCTAAGAATTGACGGGCATATGCCGAGAGTGATTCAACATAGCGGCGCTGACCTTCAGCGAAGATTGTGTCAAACGCTAGGGAGGACTTACCTGAGCCCGAGAGCCCCGTGAAAACGATAAGTGCGTTTCGAGGCAACTCTATCGAGACATCTTTGAGATTGTGTTCGCGAGCACCGCGCACAATTAACTTATCGATACTCACTAAACCCCTGCCTCTTCCATCGAACGTAGCTCTTTCTTTAATATCTTGATTTCATCACGCAGCCTTGCCGCAACTTCAAACTGTAATTCGGCTGCAGCGTTCTTCATTTGATCAGTGAGCGAGCCTATCAACGCCATTAAATCCTGTCGCGGCAAAGTGAGTAAGGCCTTGCTATATAAACCTACCGACGGCGCACTCTTCTGATTGGCCTTTTTATTGGCCGCTAATAGATCCTCGGTATCCTCTGATTCTCGGTTAATTAAGTCAGTAATGTCGGCTATTTTTTTACGAAGTGGTTGAGGATCCACCCCGCGCTCAAGATTGTAGGCAACCTGCTTGGCTCGACGTCGGTTAGTTTCATCGATTGCCTTTGCCATTGAGTCTGTGATGTTATCGGCATACATATGTACTTCTCCTGAAACATTTCGAGCCGCACGGCCTATCGTTTGAATCAGTGATGTAGCTGAGCGCAGAAAGCCCTCTTTGTCGGCATCTAAAATAGCAACAAGTGAAACCTCTGGAAGATCTAAACCTTCACGCAGTAAGTTAATTCCAATCAAAACATCGTATTCGCCCATTCGAAGTTCTCGTAGCAGTTCAACGCGTCGCAAAGTATCGACCTCAGAGTGCAGATAACGGACCCTCACGCCTTTTTCCTGCATATAGTCGGTTAAATCTTCTGACATCTTCTTGGTTAAAGTTGTTACAAGAACACGCTCATTCTTTTGGGCACGAATCTTTATTTCATCGAGCAAATCATCTATCTGTCCTTTAATGGGTTTAATCACTATTTGAGGATCTACTAGACCAGTTGGTCGAATGACTTGTTCTACGACATCGCCATTAACTTTGGCCATTTCGTATTTACCTGGAGTGGCGGATAAATAGAGCTTTTGTCCAGTTCGCTCTAAAAACTCTGGGAACTTAAGGGGGCGGTTATCTAGTGCGCTTGGTAAGCGAAAACCATGTTCAACTAATGTTCGCTTGCGGGATGCATCGCCCTCAAACATTGCCCCTAGCTGTGGAACGGTTACATGACTTTCGTCGATGACAACGAGAAAATCCTCCGGGAAATAATCGAGTAGACAATTTGGGGCAGAGCCAGCTTCTCGACCATCTAAATGACGGGAGTAGTTCTCAATACCACTACAAAAGCCGATCTGCTCCATCATCTCAACATCAAAAGTTGTACGCATCCGAAGTCGTTGAGCCTCAAGTAGCTTGCCCTGCTTTTCAAAGAGATTGAGCTGAATCTGCAGTTCATCCTCTATTTCACCGATTGCGCGCTTAATTGTTTCGGGTCCAGCTGCGTAGTGAGTGGCAGGAAAGATATACATCTCGGTTTCATCGCGAATAATCTCCCCCGTGAGCGGATGCAACGTTGAGATCTTTTCAATCTCATCGCCAAACATCTCAATACGGATAGCAAGCTCTTCATACATCGGGATGATCTCAATCGTGTCGCCGCGCACTCTGAAAGTTCCGCGCTCAAAAGCCATATCGTTGCGCTTGTACTGCACATCTACAAAGCGACGGAGCAAGGCGTTTCGCTCGATTTCATCGCCCACGCGCAGAGTAACCATTCGGTCGATGTACTCCTGCGGAGTTCCAAGTCCGTAGATACAGGAGACAGTGGCGACAACTATTACATCGCGCCGAGTTAAAAGTGAGTTAGTAGCCGAGTGGCGAAGGCGTTCAACTTCGTCATTGACACTTGAGTCCTTCTCAATAAACGTATCCGTCTGGGGAACATATGCTTCTGGTTGGTAATAATCATAATAAGAAACAAAGTATTCAACGGCGTTGTTAGGTAGGAGCTCTCTGAACTCATTGGCTAACTGGGCGGCTAGCGTTTTATTGGGTGCAAGTACCAACGTGGGTCTTTGAAGTTTTTCAATTAGCCAGGCAGTTGATGCAGACTTACCGGTGCCCGTTGCACCTAACAAAACTACATCTTTTTCCCCTGCTTCAAAACGTCGAGCTATTTCAGCAATCGCCTCAGGCTGATCACCTGCCGGTGTGTAGTCACTAATAACTTGAAATGGCTCAACTCGGCGTTGTATATCTGAGATTGGGCGCATTGAGTAAGTCTAGTTTGAAGCTGCCGCTAATCCATCCCAAATATTCTCTACTTGGCGCAGCAAATCATCCTCGCTGCCACTGTTTTCAAGGACATAGTCGGCAACACTGACCCGCTGCTCGCGCGTAGCTTGTGCTGCGATTCGGGAGTTAATCTCAGAGATATGAAGACCCTTGGCGCGCAGTCGTGCAATACGCAGCTCCATGTCAGCCTCTACGGTGATAACGAGATCAAATCGATCTGAGGCATTCTTTTCAAATAGCAAGGGAATCTCGTAGATAAGAATCTGCCTATCTGTAAGTGATTGAACCGCCTCATTAAACTCGGCAGTCACGCGGGGATGAACAATTCCCTCTAGAACTCTCAGTGCCTTAGGATCTTTGAAAACTATCTCTCCTAATGCACGCCTATCAATATCCCCGTCTTTCAAAATCGAATCGCCGAATGAATGAACAACTTCGTCAAATCCTTCTGTGCCTCTTGATATAACATCGCGCGCAAGCTGATCGGCATCAATAACTAAAGCCCCGAGCTCTGCGAAATACTGTGCAGCCAAAGATTTTCCGCTGCCAATGCCACCTGTTAAACCAATCACACGCATAGTTAAAGGATAGCGTTAACCAGAAAGAGTGATGGAAATAGAATAGGCCCGACGTAATGTCGGGCCTATTCTCAAGCATGTACTTCTATTCAGCAGTTACAACCTCTGCGACGACTTCTACCGCACCATCTTCAGGTGTTGCTGCAGCATCAGCGGCCTTGGCCTCTGCTTTCTGCTTCTTGTGCGCCATGAAACGCTCTTGAGCTTGGGCATACTGCTTTTCCCACTCTTCACGTGCAGTTTCATAGCCAGGCTTCCACTCTTGACTTTCAGCATCGAAACCTTCTGGATAGATGAAGTTTCCTGCAGCATCATAGCGAGCTGCCATTCCATACTGACTTGGATCAAATGCTTCAATCTCAATCTCATGTCCCTCGTTAGCCTGCTTTAGCGAAAGTGAGATTCGACGGCGTTCTAAG
Organism: Streptomycetaceae bacterium; assembly: GCA_007279945.1. Taxonomy (GTDB): domain Bacteria; phylum Actinomycetota; class Actinomycetes; order Nanopelagicales; family Nanopelagicaceae; genus Planktophila. The sequence goes on from QYPG01000050.1 coordinate 29,630, forward strand.
TCGATATCGATAATCTTTACGAATAACTCATCATCAACGGCAACAACCTGCTCTGGAATCTCAACATGGCGCTCGGCCAACTCTGAGATGTGAACAAGGCCTTCGATTCCTTCATGTACACGTATAAATGCACCGAATGGAACAAGCTTAGTCACAACGCCAGGTACAACCTGATTGATTGTGTGCGTACGTGCAAATGCCTGCCATGGATCTTCTTGTGTTGCCTTGAGTGAAAGCGAAACACGCTCGCGCTCGAAATCAACTTCAAGAACTTCAACAGTTACTTCATCGCCAACTTCTACGACTTCACCTGGATGATCGATGTGCTTCCAAGAGAGCTCTGATACGTGAACGAGGCCGTCAACGCCACCTAGATCTACGAATGCACCGAAGTTTACGATAGATGAAACAACACCTGTGCGAACTTGACCCTTTTGAAGCTGGTTCAAGAAAGTAGTACGTGACTCTGACTGAGTCTGCTCTAGGAATGCACGACGTGATAGAACAACGTTGTTGCGATTCTTATCAAGTTCGATGATACGAGCTTCAACCTGCTTGCCAATATATGGAGTCAAGTCACGGACGCGGCGCATTTCGACAAGGGATGCAGGCAAGAAACCACGTAGTCCGATGTCAACGATTAAGCCACCCTTAACAACTTCAATAACAGTTCCGACGACAACTTCGTCGCGTTCTTTCTTGCCTTCGATGTCTCCCCATGCACGCTCATACTGTGCGCGCTTCTTAGAGAGAATAAGTCGGCCTTCTTTGTCCTCTTTTTGAAGAACAAGGGCTTCAATGCTTTCTCCTACTTTAACAATCTCATGTGGATCTACGTCGTGACGAATTGAAAGCTCACGGGAAGGGATTACACCCTCGGTCTTGTAGCCAATATCGACAAGAACTTCTTCGCGACCAACTTGAACGATTGTTCCTGTGACGAGATCTCCGTCATTAAAATTTCGAATTGTTCCTTCAATTGCCGCTAGAAAATCTTCGGCTGATCCAATGTCATTTACTGCAATTACTGGTGTTGTAGACAAGTGAGCTCCGTAGGGATAGATGAGTAGTAGTTTCCGCTTTCGCGGCTGGAGGGCAAGAGTACGGTTTAAGCATATAAAGGAGCAAATCCCCATCAGAAATCACGCGTAATCAATAGAATGTCTCACCTATGAAGCGCTACCGGCAACTATTTTCGATTCCCAATGTCTGGGTATTGGTACTGGCTGCATTCCCGGCTCGAGTGGCTTACGGCATGGTGGGCTTATCCCTTTTCTTCAAAGCCCAGCAAGAGACTGGCTCGATTGCCTTGGCCGGATTAGTCATTGGGGCAAACTCTTTGGCCGGCTCATTTACAGCTGGAATCCGTGGCTCTGTCATTGATAAGTACGGACAAAAATGGCCGCTTCGAATTCTGGTCCCTGGTTATGCCACGATGATGATTGTTGTAAATGCTTCTCACTCATCACATGTAATTGTTGGAATGGCAATTCTGATGGGACTCACTGCGCCACCGATAAATCTTTCAGTCCGACCTTTGTGGAAGACAATTGTTCCCGCTGATTTTCTTCGCACAGCTTATGCCGTTGACTCTTCCGTTATGAATACCGCTGGTGTCATCGGCCCAGTGATTGCCACGTCGCTCGCACTTTCCATCCATCCAGGAAGTCCACTTCTTACAGCCGCCATCTTTATGAGTATTGGTGGTGGCGCTTTAGCAATGGTTCCAGTATCACGTGATTGGAAACCTGAGAAAAAGGAGAAGGGTGCCGCTTCATTATGGAATAACCCTGCACTGCGTTTGATGATGTTAGAGGGATCTTTTATCGGCTTCGGGTGGGGGCTCTTTGATGTTGCCGTTCCAGCTTATGCAACGATAGAAAACGTTGCACATCGCACAGCATGGGTTTTTGCTGCCATGGGAATTTCAAGCATAATCGGTGGATTAGTGGCAGGTCTAATTTCTAAACGTACCTCTTCATTACTTGCATTACGTCGTACCTACTTCATGTGGTTTCTTGTTGCCATACCGATGGCATTTACATATCCAGGCTGGTCTATGGCAATTGCGGGTGCCTGTCTAGGTTTCGTTGGTGGAGCAATTCAAGTTTTTTACTGGGAAGTTATGGAAGCGGTTCGACCAAAAGGTTCAGCAGTTTCTTATATGGCTTGGCTTTGGACCGTTGAAGGAAGTGTCATGTCACTTGGCGCAGCCGTTGGCGGTGTGCTCTCAGACACTATCTCGCCACAGTTCTGTTTAGCACTGACCGCTGTATCCATTGGCATGGGCAATATCGTGTTAACTATTGGTAAAAAACGTTTAATCGCTGCCGATCGAATTCCAACTGCAGAAGAAGATACGGCAGCTATGGAAGGTAACGCCCCCGCAACTACCTAATGTGCGGCCTCATGCCACGTTAAACCAAGGCCCGCACTGACATCTAAGGGTGCACGCAGAGGATAAGCCGCACCCATCTCACGCTTGACGAGCTCAGTAATCTCAGTCTCTTCGCCTTTAACAACTTCAATAATCAATTCGTCATGAATCTGCAAAAGTAATCGGGACTTATATCCACCACCATGAAAAGCGCTATCTACCTTCAGCATCGCCATTTTTATTATGTCGGCAGCCGAGCCTTGAATAGGTGCATTGAGTGCCATACGCTCAGCGACTTCACGACGCATTCGATTATCACTCATTAAATCGGGAAGATAACGTCGGCGCCCCATAATGGTCTCGGTGTATCCAACTTTTCGTGCATCCTCAACTACCGTTTTTAAATAATCGCGTATTCCACCAAAGCGCTGGAAGTACGTATCCATTAAGCCCTGCGCCTCGCCCGGGCTGATATCTAACTGCGCCGAGAGACCGTAAGAAGAGAGGCCATATGCCAGACCATACGACATCGCCTTAATCTGTCGACGCATCTCGGAATCAACATCATGGGCTTTAATGCCAAAAATTACTGATGCAATCGTGGCATGCAAATCTTCACCGGATTCAAAGGCGGCCAGTAGTTTCTCATCGTTGGATAGATGCGCCATGATGCGCATTTCGATTTGGCTATAGTCGGCAGTTAATAAACCGACATAATCTTTACCCGCAATAAAAGCATTTCGAATTGTGCGACCTTCTTCGGTGCGTACAGGTATGTTTTGTAAGTTTGGCCCCGTCGATGATAAACGTCCAGTTGCCGCAACGGTCTGCTGAAAATGGGTATGGATTCGCCCATCTGGTGCAATCTCACTGATCAAGCCCTCGACAGTTGAACTAAGTTTCTTCGTTTCACGAATTCGAAGCAGATGGGTAAGTAGCGGGTGGCCAGTTTTTTCGCGCAGCCAATCTAAACTCTCAGCATCGGTGGTAAACCCGGTTTTGATCTTCTTGGTCTTAGGTAGTTTGAGTTCATCAAAGAGGACTACCTGAAGCTGCTTTGGAGATGCGACGTTGAATTCATGACCCACCGAATCATAGGCGGCTTTAGTTTCTCGTATTACTTCTCCCTCAAAAAAAGCAAATAGTTTTTCTAACTCTTTTCGGTTTACGGCTACGCCGATGCTTTCCATTCGAGCTAGCAGTTCGGCAATCGGAAGCTCCATGGTGGAGAAGAGCTCAAGTAGATTGCGCTCCTTTAACTCTCGTGTGAGCGAATCCCGCAGAGAGAAAAGCACTCGAGCTGAAGTCAATAACTCTTGCTCAGGTGAAGATGCACTGATGACTGAACCATCACCCCATCGCTCTTGTATATCTCTCAGCTCTAATAATCGGGTTCCAGGGTTTACTAAGTAAGCAGCAATGGCTGTATCGAACTCAACTCCACTCATGGCATTGATACGAGCGAGAGATTTAGCATCGTGCACTAGTTTTTTGATTTTAGGGTTAGAAGCCCAATCCCCCATGGTGGATTCATGCACAAGAAAAATATCCTCCGGCGACAGAGCCACGGCATAGCGATTGAGTTTTTCTTCATGAAGCGAAAAGCTGATCGCAATTTCTCCGGAATGCCCTGCTATTCGTTTTGAGGCGGCATCAGCAGTGATAGCACCTTCATGAATATCTTCTGCAAATAAAGTGAACTCTGGTGATGGAAAAGAAGACTGCTCAGCCTTTATAAGAATTGGCTTCAAGCGATCTTTTAACGTCTTAAACTCTAAAACTTCGAAAAGTGGGTTGGTTTGTGATTCATCTACTCCTACCCATTCAAGGGTATCTATAGATAGGTCAAGGGGAACATCATCGACCAATTTAGTTAGCTCACTATTTTGAATCACGCTGTCAATTGAATCGCGAAGAGACTGACCAACTTTGCCGGCTAACTTATCAACGTTAGATAAAAGCTCCTTAAGCGAACCGTATTCCACGATCCATTTAGCGGCAGTTTTTTCTCCAACACCCGGAACTGATGGCAGGTTATCGCTTGGGTCACCGCGCAGTGCTGCAAAATCTGGATACTGCGCCGGCGACATCCCATACTTTTCCTGCACTGCATCGGGGGTCATACGGGCTAAATCACTCACACCACGTTTGGGATAGAGAACTGTTGTATTTTCATTGACAAGCTGAAAAGAGTCACGATCTCCAGTGCAAATAAGTACATCAGCGCCCTCGCGCTCGGCCTGCTTAGCAATTGTTGCCAAAATATCGTCGGCCTCAAAGCCCTCAACTTCAAACTGGGATATTCCAAACGCGGTCACCAGATCGTGTAAATAGCTCATTTGTGAACGGAATTCATCGGGAGTCTTGCTTCTATTGGCCTTATAGTCAGGAAAGATTTCAGATCTAAAGGTTTTTCTAGACACATCAAAGGCCACTGCCACGTGCGTAGGTTTCTCGGTTGTCAAAAGTGATAACAACATCGTTGCAAAGCCATAGATTGCATTGGTGTGTTGGCCCGAGGCGGTCGTGAAGTTTTCTGCCGGCAAGGCGTAGAAAGCTCGATATGCCATTGAGTGCCCATCGATTAGTAATAGGCGTTTGCTCATGGGCACATCTTAGGTTGCCCACTAGAATACTTCTCATGATCAATGAAGAGTTTCTTAAGTTTTATAAGGAGCGCGGTAGCGGTGCACTGGATCAAAAAATGGGCATCGTTATTACTGAAGCTGCAGAGGGTCGCATAGTTGGAACCATGCCGGTGGATGGAAATACACAACCCATGGGTCTATTACATGGCGGAGCAAATGTAGTTCTTGCTGAGAGTTTAGGTTCCATTGGAACCTCACTTCATGCCGGTCCTACTCGCAAAATTGTGGGAGTCGATATCAATGCGACTCATCATAAGTCTGCAACTACTGGACTTGTGACAGGTGTTGCAACTGCTATTTCTTTAGGTAAAACATTGTGTAGTTGGGAGATTATTATTACCAACGAAGAAGGTCAACGTACATGTACTGCTCGTATTACTTGCTTAATCTTGGCTGAACGCTAAGTGTGTGCGCCAGTTCCGAGATATGCCTCGCGCACTGCTGGGTCGTTGAGTAGATCTGCAGCTACTGCCTCTTTGACCACGTTGCCGGTCTCTAAAATATAGGCACGGTGTGCGCGCTGCAACGCTTGCTGGGCATTTTGC
>QYPG01000008.1 GCA_007279945.1 Streptomycetaceae bacterium
ATGGCAAAAAGATCTATTTCTTGGTGATCCATTTGCTATTGAAAGTGGCAAAATTCAAATTCCATCAGGGCCTGGATGGGGTGTAGAAATAAATCCAAAGTGGCTAAGTAATGCAACTCACCAAGTGACATCACTCTAAAGCCACGCCATACCCCTTTTAAATTAGCGTTTTCGAAGTTTTTCACATAGATTCATGACATGACAACGGAGTCAGCTTTCGAAACTGCGCGCGCGCAATTACGCACGGCAGTAGATCAATTAGGCCTTTCAGAAAATGATTGGCAAACACTGTCCACACCTCGGCGAATCTTAGAAGTCGCCGTACCTTTGCGTCGTGATAACGACAAAGTAGAAATGTATAAGGGATATCGAGTCCAATACTCAACAACGCGTGGTCCATCCAAGGGTGGAGTTCGCTTTCATCCACAAATTGACCTTGAAGAGACAATCGCACTAGCGATGTTGATGACATGGAAATGCGCATTGACTAACCTGCCCTTTGGTGGGGCTAAAGGCGGTATTGCAGTAGATGCCGCCACGTTATCTGACCGTGAAAATGAGCGCTTAACGCGGCGATATACATCGGAGATTTTGCCCATCATCGGACCCGAGCGCGATATTCCAGCACCTGATGTTGGAACTGACGAGCGCAATATGGCGTGGATGATGGATACGTACTCAGTCAACGCCGGTTTTTCAGTACCTGGAGTTGTGACTGGAAAGCCGATCGTGCTTGGTGGTTCATTAGGACGCAACTCAGCTACCGGAGATGGTGTTGCAATTTCAACGTTGCAAGGGTTGAGAGTTCGCGGAATTAATCCAATCGGTGCAACTGTTGCAATTCAGGGTTTTGGAAAAGTTGGTTACTGGGCTGCCATCGCACTTGAAGGCATGGGTCTAAAGATTGTTGCAGTCAGCGATGTCAATGGAGCGGTCACAGGCTTTAAGAGTGTGAGTGATTTATGGGAGCACTTCTTGGTTCATAAGAATTTAGATGCACCGGGTACCGATCGTCTTACAAATGAGGAGTTACTGCATTTAGATGTCGATGTGCTGATTCCCGCAGCGTTATCGGATGCAATTACCGGCCACAGTGCATTAGGCATTAAAGCCAAAGTTGTCGTTGAAGGTGCAAATGCTCCAACATCACCTGAAGGAGATGCGATATTAAATGAGAAGGGCATCTTGGTTGTGCCCGATATTTTGGCTAACTCGGGCGGTGTAATTGTCTCGTACTTCGAATGGGTGCAAGATAAACAAAACTATGCATGGGATGCTAGTGAGGTAAAAACTAACCTCAATCGCATTATGTTAAAGGCCTTTAATGAGGTTGAAGGGATGGCTACAACTCGTAAAGTCACATGGCGTGAAGCTGCGCATATGTTAGGTGTTGCTCGTGTTGCTGAGGCACATAAGTTACGTGGTCTGTATCCATAAAACATTAAAAATAAAAGAGGGCGTGAGATTCTCACGCCCTCTTTTATTTGAATTCCTAGATTATGAAGCAACTGCCTTCTTGAGCTTTGTTCCAGCACTTACCTTGACGCCAGTGCGTGCAGGAATCTGCAGAACTGCGCCAGTTTGTGGGTTACGTCCTGAACGAGCTGCGCGAGCAACTGCCTCGATTGAAATGAAGCCTGGAAGAACTAGCTTCTCCTTGCTCTGAAGCATTGAAATAGCTAGACCTTCAAGTGCCTCTAGCACTGATGAGACAGCACTCTCTGACTGCTTTGAATCTGCGGCTAGCTTTGCAACGATCTCTTTTTTATTCATAAAGGTCTCTCCAGTACTGGGTTGAAGTTAATACAGCAATCTTGCCAGCAAAGGGGTTGCAAGCAGGCATAACCACGCATTAACGGGCAGAAATTCATGAGATTTCTCGCTTTTTTCTCTCATTTCGCCCCTTTTTTCATCTGGGATGGCACCTCAAACAACTCCCCTGTGGCACCTACCGAGGGCGTGCTTTAAAGTGTCGGCGTGAATAAAACTATTGATGCAGATTTTCTTAACCTTCCATTAACCGCAGTCTCAGATGCGGCCATTGCAGCCGCAACGAGCGCTGGAGCATCGCATGTGGATGTTCGAATCGAGCGCACTCGCACAGGCTTACTAGCCCTACGTGATGCAAAGCCAGAGACGCAGAGCGATGAAACACTCGCTGGCGTCGGCGTACGCGTCATTGTTAACGGTGCTTGGGGCTTTGCATCTAGTCCAGAGATTTCAGTAAAAGCCGCGCAACAACTGGCACGCACTGCAGTAGCCATGGCCATAACTTCTAAACCGCTTTCTACGCAAGAGATCACCCTTGTCACTGAGCCTGTCTATGCACAAAAGACATGGGTCTCTGATTATGAAATCGATCCATTCTCAATATCTGATTCAGATAAGAAAGATCGCTTAGCTCAGTTAAGTAATTCACTTTTAAAGAGCAACAATGTTAATCACACGTCAGCCCACGCCATGTACGTAAAAGAACAAAAGCATTACGCAGATTCATATGGCACCAGTACGACCCAGCAACGTGTTCGCATGCAGACGCAAATTGAGGCGATTTCAATCGGCGCAGGTGGCTTTGAGTCCATGCGCACACTTGCCGCCCCTTCAGGTTTTGGCTGGGAATGGATGGGAAATAAGCATTGGAATTGGGATGCTGAGATTGAAGAACTACCAACATTGTTGGCTGAAAAAGTAGCCTCCCCCTCAGTTGTACCTGGTCGATACGATGTTTTAGTTCACCCATCTAACTTGTGGCTGACAATTCATGAATCTATTGGCCATGCAACCGAACTTGATCGCGCAATTGGTTATGAAGCCAACTACGCCGGTACATCATTTGCCACCCCCGATAAGTTAAACACCTTAAAATATGGATCACCACTTATGAATGTGACAGGTGATCGCAATACTCCTCATGGTTTAAGCACGGTTGGATTTGATGATGAAGGCGTCGCAGCCCAACAGTGGGACATTATTAAAGATGGAATCTTGGTCGGTTATCAATTGGACCGTCGAATCGCAGCAGCGGTTAATCGCGATCGAAGTAATGGCTGCGCCTATTCAGACTCCCCCGCACATGTACCTATTCAAAGAATGCCAAATGTTTCACTTCAGCCAAATCCGACGGGGCCGACTTACGATGAGATGGTTTCATCGATGGAGGATGGAATTATCATCAAGGGAGATAAGTCTTGGTCTATCGACATGCAGCGCTATAACTTCCAATTTACCGGACAACAGTTCCATCGCGTTAAGGATGGGAAAATCGTTGGTCAGTTAAAAGATGTTGCATACCAAGCTACAACCACAGATTTCTGGGGCTCTATGAAGGTCGTTGGAGGTCCATCCACGTATGTTTTAGGTGGAGCTTTTAACTGCGGCAAGGCCCAACCTGGTCAGGTTGCAGCCGTTAGTCATGGATGCCCGGCAGCGATATTCGACAAAGTTAATATTCTCAACACTGTTGCGGAGGCCGGAAAATGATTTCTGCTCAAGATCTAATTGAAAAGATCACATCAGAAGCTACATGTGATGACTGCATAGTTGTTGTTAAAGATAAGACTCAGGCAAATCTTCGCTGGGCCGCAAGTACATTAACAACTAACGGTGTTATTACCGAGCGCAGCGTGACCGTCATAGCTTTCGTTGCGTTTGAGGGTGGAATGGCATCTGGTGGTGTTACACGTACCGATGTCAATGAAGCCGACATTCCAGTGCTGCTAGAACAAGCCATTGTGGCGGCAAAAGCCGCAGGTAAGGCGCAGGATTTTGCGCCATTGGCTAAGGACATTTCGATTGGCAACTGGGCTGCAGAGCACGTTCCTACTGGACCAGAAATCTTTAAGAGCTTTGCTCCAGCCCTTGGTGACATGTTTGCACAATCAGTCAGGGATAAAATTGAACTCTTTGGTTACGCCGAACACACACATGAAACAACGTGGATTGGCTCAAAGGGTGGAATGCGTCTGCGAAAAGACTCACCTGTAGGCCGCGTAGAGATGACCGGTAAGTCCCACGAGCGTTCCCGCTCTACCTGGTCTGGTATCGAAACTCGAGATTTTAGTAACGTCTTGGTTCCACGTATCGATGCCGATATTCGCCAGCGCCTTAACTGGCAGGCAACTAAAGTAGATCTGCCTGCAGGTCGCTATGACACAATTTTGCCCTCGGGCTCTGTGGCCGACCTCTTCACTTACATGATGTGGGTCTCTGGAGCACGAGATGCCTTTGAAGGCCAGAGCGTTTTTTCTAAGAAAGGTGGCGGAACTCGCGTCGGAGAAAAACTATCCAACGTTGGTTTCCAGTTCTTTAGCGACCCTGACTATAAACAATTGCCTACGGCTAACTTTGTAGGTACGGCAGTTAGCTCACCATTCTCTTCAGTATTTGATAACGGCCAACCTATTAAACATGTGGACTGGATGAAAGATGGAGTACTGCAATCCTTGATTCAAACTCGTGCAACGGCTGCATTAACTTCTCTTGATTTCACGCCTCTTGGTGAGAATGCAATCATGAGCGTTGATGGCGGAGCAGGAACTTTGTCTGATTTGATCTCAAAGGTTGATGATGGTCTTCTTCTGACTACCTTCTGGTACATCAGAATGGTGGATCCAAACTCACTACTTCTTACTGGCCTAACTCGTGATGGCGTCTATCATGTCAAAGGCGGAGAAGTTGTTGGTACAACAAATAACTTCCGTTGGAATGACTCTCCAGTCTCTGCGCTCAACCGCATTGCACATGCTGGTGCCACCGAATGGACTCAACCACGTGAATGGGCTGGGGATGTGTTCAATATGGCCGTTCCTCCGCTTGTTATTAAGGATTTCAACATGTCAACGGTTAGCCCGGGTAATTAACTCAATTAGTATTGGCTAATGCTCGAGAAACTAACACGCTCGGCACTGCGACATCGTTTTGCGATTCTCACTATCTGGTTACTTGTAATCATCCTAGGAGTCTTTGCTGGCGGCAAGCTCAATGACCAATTAACTACCTCACTGACAGTTCCTGGAAGTGAGTCGGCCAGAGCATCACAGATTCTTAGTGATCAATTTGATGAAAATATTGAGGGCTCATTTACCGTTATCTATAAGTTTAAAAACGCTACACCTGATGAATTAGTTCAACTCAATCAAAGCGTTGCCACTGCCGCACAAACAATTCCTACAGCGAATGTTGTTGCCCACCGAGCCTTAGGCGGAGTTCTCTACGTCAATATCTCTACTTCCTACGACTTATTAAAGGCAGCCACCTATACCGACACGTTGCGTGCGGCACTTGTACAAGTTGGCTTGCGCAAAGCATTAGTTTCTGGGCCACCTGCAATCGAGCGCGATGTAACTCCAATACTTAAATCTGATTTGCGGCATGGCCAAGGGATTGCAATTATTGTTGCGTTATTGCTTTTGATACTGATGCTGGGTGCTTGCTGGGCCATATATATTCCACTAATTTTTGCTCTAGCTTCGGTGTCGTTGGCTTTAGGTATTATCTCGTTACTGGCTCAAAAATTCTTAATGGTTCTCTACATTCCAAATATCGTAGAACTCATTGGATTAGGTCTAGCAATCGATTACTCACTCTTAATTCTTCATCGTTTCAGGCGCGAGCTGATGGATCATCCCGAACTAAATAGCGATGAAGTAATCGCGAGAACAATGAAAACTGCTGGACGCACAGTTGTAATCTCTGGCCTGAGCGTTTCAATCGCACTTGCAACACTGTTCTTAGTACCGGTGCCATTTGTTCGCTCACTGGGCTTGGCAGCCATTATTGTCCCTCTCGCCTGTATTCTTACTGCATTGACTTTGCAGCCGGCACTTCTCTCAATCTTCGGGCGAAAAGCCACACTTCCCGCAGGTTTTAAAGGACTTATCGGGCGGACCGAAGTCATGAGTGGTTTATGGGCAAAGCTAGCTCGCGGAGTCGTAGCCCGTCCCCGAGTGGTTTTTGCAACTGCACTTGTCATTTTACTTGCGATCGCCTCATCGGTCCTTTTCTTACAGGTAACGCCAAGTTCACTGACTGCAATTCCGCAAAATCTTCAATCCGCTAAGGCTTTGGCGATGATTACAGATCGAGTGGGCAATGGAGTTATCACCCCCATTGAGATTGCCATCGACCTTGGTGCACCCCAGCTATCTGCCGATCCTGATATTGCTCTTGCTAAAATGACACTCATCACCCAGATACAAGATAATCCCCATACATTTCTAGTTGCTGCCGGACAAGAGCCAACATTTACAGATCCAACAGGGCAATACATGCGCATTATTATTGTCGCTACCGATGGTTTAGGTGATGCATCTACCAAAGAATTAGTGAAAAAGCTGCGATTTAATTATATTCCGGAGGCAGGATTTCCAAAGAGTGTAAAACTATATGTGGGTGGCGCACCAGCACAAGGTGTCGATTTAGTGCATACAATTTTTGCAAGTTTTCCTTGGATTATTCTGCTCATACCGATTCTTACTTTCCTCATTCTTATGCGCGCAATGCGTTCGGTGATCTTGCCTATAAAAGCCATTGCCCTAGATCTGTTATCAATCGCAACTGCCCTAAGTGCCCTTGTTCTTGTCTTCAAATTTGGTTTTGCATCATCGCTCTTGGGTACATATCGCCTTGACCAAATAGAAGTCTGGGTCGTTATCTTTCTCTTTGCTGTTCTCTTTGGCCTATCGATGGATTATGAAGTCTTCCTCGTTTCTAGAATGCGTGAAGCGCGAGATAACGGCGCCAGTAATTCGCAAGCAATTGTCGAAGGTCTGGCACATACTGGAACCGTAGTGAGTGCAGCGGCAGTAATTTTAGTTGGCGCAGTCAGTGGTTTAATAAACGGCCACTTTGCTGGTTTGCAGCAGCTAGGAATTGGTCTTGCGGTGGGTATTTTGATTGATGCCACATTGATCCGGGGTCTGTTATTGCCAAGCTCCATGGTGTTGCTGGGCCGCTGGAATTGGTGGCTTCCAGAAGGAATTGCTCGAGTATTAAAAACTAAAGCCTCACCCCTGGATGAACCAGAAGTGAGGCTTTAGTCCCTCAAGTTAGTACTACTTCGTGATATTAATTGCAAAGTGGAACGCTGGAATTTGATATCCAAACGCTAACCCTGCGAAATCACGATCAAACGTTAAAACAGGAGTCATACCATATGGCGTATTTCCAAATGATGGTTGTTGAGTATAAAGAAGTGGTCGTAAATCAATAATATGAGTACCAACTCCACCCAACGCCTTCAAGTGAACAACGAGATATCCATTGGAGTTAAATCCACATCCGTAACCAATATAACTATTGTCATAGGTGACGGCCAAAGTGTTATCGAACTGAGTCCAACCCACACCTTTAATACTGATCGTAAACTCTTCGCCCTGTTTGAAGGAATTTGTAGGTGCTCCTGCGCCGCCCTTAGCAAATGCCTCAATAGATCCAGAGAGATCAGCTTTAGCTAGACCTAAACCAATAGTCTTACCATTCTTATCAAGGAAAGGCATAATGCTTTCTTTAACGTAGAAGGAGGTCTGAGCTTCGATCATGTCGCCTTGCTTAATCTGAATTACATGCCAACCACCAAGGTGATCTGGAATTGTAACCTCTTTGCTTATTGAGCTACCCGAAACATCAACCGTAGCCAACGGAATTGAGTTGTAAACCCAGCAAGTACCTGTCGTACAGTTAACGCGATTACCAACAACTGTTGCCCAAACAATTAGGTGAGATCCAGTAGTTGTTAATCCATTCACATTCACAGTTGTCTTACTTCCAACTGGGCCGCTCTCAACTGAAAGGGAGGCAACTGCCTTAGTAGCAGGATCCAATCCAATATTTGACAAGGTTGTACGCGCAGATACTGATGGAGTTACCTTAGCTGGCCACTGAGTCCATGGCTTGAAAGCTCCATTATCCTTCGTAATTGTGAAGACTCCAGAGCCACTATTTGCATAAGGTACTGGTGACTGCATCACGTTTAAGTAAGAGAAGGAGATAGCTTCATTAGCTTGGACATAGTGCTTACCAACCCCACCTGCGGCCAAAATGACGGCAGTTGCTGTTCCTCTAGTCCAGCGTGCCATCATTTCACCCGCAAAGTGGTTGTCATAAATGAGAGCTGAACCAGCTGCATACAACTTAGGTCCAAGGCCTGTATATGTAACGGTTATTGGGGTGCCGACTGGACCGCTCGTTGGTGTCATTGTGAATCCACGTGCTACTTGAATACCGCCATGGCCAGCGCCGACACCTGCTGCTATCGCATAGATGTCATGTACCCCGCCCCAGTCTGATGGAATCTTTGTTTTGAAAGTGAACGAGCCTGTGGCATCGGTTGTAACAGTTGCCATGTCAACGTTGTAGTTAACATAACTAGTTCCCATGTAGTTGACCGTATTTGGTTCTATTCCTGCGACCCAACTGGCATCAGATGTCGACCACGTTAACGTGAACGTAGCATTCGGCGCCATAGCTTTGCCCGACACAACCATAGGATCGCCCACAATGCCTTGTGCAGGAACAACGCTTAAGTTGACCATCGATTGAGGTGACGTAAATGCCGCAACCTTTGTTCCGGTAAAAGGAACTGCCGGAACATTTGGAATTCCAGCTGGGGCGATTAATGTGGTTCCAACAGCAGCATCTGCGCCACTTGCTGGATTCACCATGGCTACTGCCATGGTGAATACAACAACTGAACTAACAGCAACTGCACTTCTAAATTTTCTACTTAACTGCGCTTTCATTTTCTTACCTTCTCTCCGAATAGTGATTTAGGCATTTGGAAGTGCGTAAAGAGTCAACTTAGATGTATCGGTAAAGTTCGATGCCCATGTTGCAGTTGCGCCTTTAAGAACTGGCGAAACGGTAACTGTGCGGTAGTAACTCACGCGCTCATAAACAACGCTGCCATTTTCAACAACACGCTTTCCGTTGAGCATTTTAGGAACTAGCTTGGTTGAAAGAACCTTCATGGATGTTGTGTCCTTAGCGACCATTGTGACTTTGTAGCTGATAATTCCTAATGTGTTGTACAAAGGTGCAGCACCAGTCTTAAGAATCGCGGTCCAGAAAGCTACTCCGCTGTGATTGCCGTAAGACATTGGGAGTGGATCTTTAACGCCTGCAACTTCGATAAATGCTTTAGCAGTGTTATTTGTATCCATCACTGCTCCGCCTTGATCGGCATTATTAGCATAGATTCGGAAGACAATTGTTTGACCAATAATGTATTCGCTGGCAATAGTGCAACCAACCCCAAAACGTGGAGCCAATGCGCCAGTTGAACCACTAGCTAATACCGTGTCAACGTAGATGTGGATTGGTGAGACTATGCCCTGTACTGGTACACCGACTTTTACATTAAAGACTGGTGAATCAATAGGTGAAAAAGCGGCGGCATCTGTTGGTGTGAATACTCCAGAAAGAGCAACTGCTCCTGCTGCAGCTGGCATCCAAGCACATCTAGCAACGAAAGGTGTCACTGTGGTCGTAGGAACTGCTTCGCAACCGACAATAGCTGCTCCACCTGCAAAGAACTTTACGTTACCGGCGTTATTTGCCGTTGCATTGATTGTGATGGGAGCAAGTCCATAGACGCCGCTACCGCCCGAGAGGATTAGCGTTGATGCTGCTGGTGCAGCTTGCGCAGGTGTTCCTCCGACAAAAATACCGCCTATAAGTGCTACTGCACCGATGATTGCGGTTGATATCTTTCTGTTCATTTCAACTCCTTCTATATATAAGTACTACTTGAGGTTTGTTCAATTACTTTGTATTGATATTTCCACTAAGAGTGATCTTGAAAGCATTAGTCTCACTCTTTCCAGCTGTTGTTGACTTAATTGCAAAACTTCCAGTTACTTTCAACGTTCCTGTAGCTCCTGCATATTTACCAGTTCCACCATTAATTACTGCGTTTCCAGTAATCGCGATAGTTGTTGGCGCATCTGCATCTTCTGCACAAGCTTTGGCAGACGAGTCAAATGAAACTTTGAGTGTGTTGCCTCCACCGCTAAGAGTTCCAGAACCATTAAAAGAATCGCATTGGCTAGCTGGTGCTGCCGAACCTATTCCCTGTAAATCGCTTAAACCAAGTGCATTCGTTCCGGCGGCATCAACTGAAGTGACCTGAACAAAGCTGTCTCCCCACAGAAGGCCAATTTTTCCAGTGTAGGTTCCATTGAAAGCTACAACCGCTGCGGTTGACTTAGTCGTCGCAGTCGCTGTTGGTTTAACTGTGGCCTTGCCAACTGGCTTGGTAGTTGTATATCCAGTTGGGCACTTTGGTTTTGCCGCAGTAACTTTCTTAACTACAGTTCCTTTGTAACATGTGATGGTTTTTGTTGCTGCATTTGCACTACTCACACTAGACATTAATAATGCACTAGCACTAAGCACAACCAACACTTTTACTAAATATGATTGATTGATTGATTTCACTTTAAGCCTCATCTCTCCCTGTGGTTTTACTACTTACTTACAGGTAAATCCTTGCACTCAAGGCTTATTTATCGATGAAATCATTGAGGGGTACCTCTTTCAGAAGTATTACGTAAATCACTTTAGGTATCGAAAATATCTCGCAGGTCACATTTGAGGGGGCTGCTAATGCAGATTGTGATGCAAAAGCCAGAAACATTTCGCTAGGAAATCGGGGTACCGGAATGCTGGTTTTCTACTTAAGGATTAATTGCACCTATAGATAATAAAAATATAATCGTGCCACCAAGTGCTATTCGATAAATAATGAATGGCATAAAACTTTTAGTTTGGACGAATTTAAGAAGCCAAGCGATCACCGCATAACCAACAACAAAAGCTAACACGGTAGCTACAAATGTTTGACTCATAGAAAATACTTGTAAGCCAGATTTATCTTCTAGAGCGCCTTTGAGTTGATACAAACCGCTACCAAAAACCGCCGGTAGTGCTAATAAGAATGAATAACGAAGTGCGGCTTCCCGCGTGTAGCCAAGTAAACGGCCCATTGCGATAGTGGCACCCGATCTGGATACTCCTGGCATTAGAGCCAAGGATTGTGCAAGACCATATAACAGACCGTGTGAAAGATTTAAATCCTCTAGCTTTCGAACTTTCTTGCCATAGTGATCTGCCCAGCCAAGAATAAGACCGAAAATAATCATTACTGAAGCAATCAGCCATAAGGATCGTAGTTCGTTAGTAATAATGTCTTTTCCTAGGTAGCCCAGAATTGCAATTGGGACGCTGCCAACGATTATTAGCCAACCCATGCGTGCTTCCTGTTTTTCCACATGTTCTAAGGAAATCCGTCGAATAGTTTGGTTAAACCATGCTGAAATAATTCTCTTAATGTCTTTTCTAAAGAAGATAAGAACTGCAAGCTCGGTGCCGATTTGTGTGATTGCAGTAAAGCGAGCTCCCGGATCTTGGGCGTTACTAAAAAACTCTCCGGCTATGCGTTGGTGAGCACTAGATGAGATTGGGAGGAACTCGGTTAATCCCTGCACAATTCCTAAGAAAATCGACTCAAACATCTAGGCAACCTGAAGATCTTTAAGTTGCTGAGTATGGGCTTTGTTATGTTCGCATGCTTTGGTAATAAGTTGGGTCAGAGTTACGGTGCCTAATTCAGAGTGCAACGAGGTTGAACTCCATTGCTCTGCTGAAAGCTGCGAAAGTGCAGCAACAACTAAATGTCCAATACTCTCTATGAGCGCCAAAGAGTTGCGCCAGTCGCGCCCTTGATAGTTCAAAACATTTGGATAAACATCTTCATTGAAGTTGATAATTGGAGGGTTTTCTATTGTTAGGCAGTTGAAATAACGAATCGCAAAATGCATTTCTCCATCGGCCATATGGTGCAGCACATAGGCAGCAGACCACTGGTCCCCAGAGGCAGAGTGGTTGGCAGTTTTATCATCAAATTGCTTGGCCACGGCGATGAAGGAATCTAGATTCTGTCGGTAAGTTTTTAGCAGTTCATCACTCATATCGAAAGTCTACTTGGGTGCTAAAGAACTTTAGGTGAGCGAAACGTGCCTACCGTGAGAGCTCTTCAAGAACCTCAATAATATGTAGATACTGCTTACCTGTTGCCCGAGTCATACCGATTTCACACGTCCGGTTTGAAGAGACGTAATAGTCATCGTGGCGAGCTGTAATTTCGGAAGCTTGCATCATGGTCGCTGATTCAGTTAGTTCTGGGAAAGTAAATCCACGGTCCCCAGCAAAACCACAGCAACCCCAATTCTCAGGGATAAATACTTCACTCGAGATACGTGAAGCAATGGTAGTGAGTGCAGTATTGATTCCTAAAGCCGTGGTTGAACACGTTGGATGAAGGGTTATCGACTTAGCTTGATGCGAAATTGTTAAGCGAGGAAGTAAAAATTTCTCAGCAAACTCAACTGAGTCCATTACCTGTAAACCATAGTGGGCTGCCAGCAGCTCTGCTAAACCATGCGAACATGAAGATGCATCACTGACGATTGGGATTGATTTTCCGGCAGTGGATTGCGCAATCGCTTTTTGAACGCGCTTTTGCATAATCTCATACCCCCGTTGATATCCCTTCGACTTCCACGGGGTGCCACAGCACAACGAAGAAATCGCCTCAGGAATAGCAAGTGATAATCCTGCACGAACTGCAAGTTTCTCGAAAGCTTGCGCACTGTCACTGGTACCAAACAAAGTTCCGACACATGAAGGGAAAAAGATTGCATCAGGTGAATCGACTTTTTTAGAGGTTCTGACACTGCCCCCAGTTGGGTATTGACGCATAAATGGAGTAAACGAAAGCGCCTTGAGTGCTAGTGCAGTACTGGCGGTAAAGATCGACCAGTTGTTAGCTGCCAGCGTCCACAGTTGCGTAAACAGCGGATTAGCACTCTGAGTCCGAAGTTCGCGAACGAGTGAACCGGTGTTAATAGATAAGGGGCAGGTTGTTGCGCACATTCCATCGACTGCGCAGGTATCTTCGCCATCATAAGCAAAGGCAGCTGAAATCGCCTTAGCTGTAGCGCTATCTCCCGCATCTCTCGCAATTTGAAGTTCACGGCGCATGACTATTCGCGTTCGCGGAGTCAATGTCAGATCCTTACTTGGGCACACAGGTTCGCAATATCCACACTCCACACATGAATTTGCTACTGCTTCAATCTCTGGAGAACTCTTCAGATTCTCATGATGAATCTTTGGATTATCACTCATAATAATTCCAGGATTAAGTATCTGCGCTGGATCTATTAGCCGTTTAATCTCCCACATCACGTCATAGAGTTCATCCCCGTATTGCCGGCGAACATATGGGGCCATCATTCGCCCAGTGCCATGCTCAGCTTTAAGTGTTCCACCTTGGGCCAAAACTACATTGACCATCTCTTCTGTAAAGGTTAAGTATCGCGCTAGTTTTTTTGGGTTATTGAAATCTTCATTGAGCATGAAGTGAATATTTCCATCACGAGCATGCCCAAAGATCACACTATCTTCATAGCCATGCTTAAGAAAAAGTGCTTGCAACTCTTGGCACGTCTCTAACATGCGATCAACTGGAACGGCGATATCTTCAAGTAAGGCTGTAGTTCCAGTTGGACGTTTACTTGCAACGCTTGCATACAGACCTTTGCGTATATGCCAGAGCTGGTTTCGAAGTTTTACATCTGTAGTCATTTCTGCGGGTTGCTCTAAGGGCAATCCTGCAAATAGAGCAGAAGCAATTACAACTTTTTCACTTAGTTCGCGTGCCGATGGCTCTTGAAATTCCACAAGCAGAGCTGCATGTTCACGCACCGAAATTGATTTTAACTCTGACGTTGCTTCCACATCACTTTGTGCCACGCGAAGACTGGTCGAATCCATGAGTTCAATCGCAGCAAAGCCAGCCTTAACCAAGTCAGGCAAAGCCCGAGTTGCTTCGGCTAAATCTTTAAAGACGAGTAAGCCCGTAGCAATATGGGCATAAGAAGGTACCGTCTTAAATGTGGCTTGGGCGATAAAGGCAAGGGTTCCTTCGCTACCAACCACTAGATGTTCTAGGATTTTTACTGGCGAATCGAAATCCACTAAGGCATTGACCGCATATCCCATTGTATTTTTAATGCTAAATAGTTTCCTAATTATCTCCACTGATGCCGGATTTGATCGAACCCGATCACGCAATGCAATTAAGCCAGCATGAATATCAGGGGCTTTCGCTTTAAGTTGAGTATCGGCGTCGGCGGCGCCAGTATCTATGAGCAAGCCACTTGGCAGAATTAAAACCATAGATTCAATTGTTCGATAAGTATTTTGCTCGGTACCACAACACATGCCACTGGAATTATTCGCAACTACGCCCCCGATTGTGCAGGCCACTTCACTGGCAGGGTCTGGACCTAATTTACGCTTGTGTCGAACTAGGGCTGCATTGACTGCGCGCACTGTTGCCCCAGGACTAGCCGTAACAGTTTCCCCATTATTACCAATAGAAATTTCTCGAAAGTTTTTTCGAGTATCGACTAAAAATCCATCCGTACTTGCTTGGCCACTCAAGCTTGTGCCACCAGAGCGAAAAGTGACTCCAGTTCCTGATTGACTCGCAAGTTTAAAGATTTCAGCTATCTCATCATTATTATCAGGGGTATAGATTGCTTGCGGTCTAAGCAAAAAATGTGAAGCATCGTGAGAATATCCCAGAATGTCAGTGATGCGTTTGGAAGTCGAAACAACCATTTAGGTAAGTTTCCAAATACCGTGGGTCGCTTTACTACTTGAGAATTTAATTCGTGAACCTTTCGCGCTTTGACCATGCAATGTTGTGGCGACTTTGTATCCAAGTTGAGAGATATCTAAATCAACAGTGCACGCTGAAGTAGCAATCAAAATTAATACTGCACTCTTTTTTGATTCACGTAAGTAGGCAACATAGCCATCTTCGGCAGCAATCCAGCGAAGACCACCGTTAAGAAAAGCATCCTCACTCAGGCGTAAATGAGTTAACTTTTTAACCTCTGCTAAAAACTCTAGATCCCATGTACTTGTGTCATCCCAAGTCATGGTTTTTCGAGTGTCATCACCATTGGTACCTTCAAGACCGATCTCATCCCCCATAAAAATCGAGGGAACTCCAGGATATGAAAGCAGCATGGTCATGGCAGATAGATGGCGCTCACGATCTTTACCGACGATGGTTCTAAAACGAGGAGTGTCATGTGAATCCAATAAAACCATCGATGCAGTCAGAGCTTGCCAAGGTATCGAGCCATTGAAATTCTTGATTGTATGTACTAGCGCTTTACCTGTGATCTTTGGCGAATCAATTGGAAGGCCTTGAAAACCTCCACCAAGTTTGGCATTTTTATTCATCCATGAAGCAAGAGGTCGCATAAAACCTTGGTAGTTCATAGTTCCATGCCAACCTCGGCCTGCTAAATCTTCGGCAACGAAATCACCGTTCTCAGCTACAAGCCACGCATCGGGTGCGACTGCATCCATAGTTTCTCGGATACCGTGCATCACTTCATCGTGAATATCTATCTCGCCAAGTTTGCCCGTCATATTTCCAACATCAATTCGCCAGCCAGACATTCCGTATGTAGGTGAGAGCCACTTCTGAACTATCGAATTCTTAGCTTGATACATCTCATTACGCAAAGCTTTGGAGGCAAAGTTTAATTTGGGCAAAGATTCAAGGCCCCACCAACCAACGTACCCCCACTTAAAACTCTTATCCCAATAAAAATATCCATGCTCTTTACTCTTTTTATCTTTCTTGGCTTTCTGTAGCCAGTGATGCCCCATACCGCAGTGATTTGACGTTAAATCCCCTACTAATCGCATACCGGCTTTGTCACTTGCTTTGCGCAAACTAAACCAGGCTTCGTTTCCGCCAAGCAGCGGATCTACTATCGTAAAATCCGTTGCGTCGTAACGGTGGTTAGATTGAGATGGAAAAAATGGTGTGAAGTAAATTCCATTGATACCTAAATCTTTAATGTAATCCAAGTGTTCTTCAACGCCTTTGAGGTCACCACCAGCAACTTCTTGCCCATTCCATTTCACTTTTTTGTTATTAAAACAGTCCCATGGCTGAGCATGTGCCCAAACGGGTAGTTTCTTAGTGGAAGTTGAGGCAAAACGATCAGGAAAAATCTGATAAAAAACTGAACTCTTGAGCCACCGTGGCAGGGGTTTTCCCGCAATTATTTGGAAATCGCTGTTGGAGTGCACATCATTGTGATGCAAGCCTGCAGCATTAAGCCAATCAAATTTATCTTTACCCGCAAAGAGAAAGCGGTAGCGAGTATGGGGGTTAATGATTGCAATGCTTACCTGCCACCATGACTCATGATTTGCCTTCTTGCCTAACTTCAAATGCGCAGTGCGCGGCTCCCCGTCGTGATAAAAACGTATAACTGCCTGATCGAATGTATAGGAGTTAGGAATGCGAACTTTAAAAGTTACTTTCTCACCTAGGCGCGGAGAAGCGTTAGAGACATAAATTTCGCTGCCATCGTGGTGAGGTTCAAGCAAGAGCTTGGTCATTGGCTCAAAATATCATCAATCAAGTGCGTGCGTGCCTTTACTCTCTCGCACCATATGGATGTAAAAACGACCAGGGTGGCGTTCGCTCGGCTTCTTCTCTCCGGCTTCAGTAAATCCAAGTGCTCGATAGGCGGCAATTGCAGCAATATTATCGGCCCACACGCCAAGCCCCTGCCGTTGCCAACCTTTAGATTCACAATGCTGATCTACAAAATTAAATAGCGCGCGAAATGTACCTTGGCCTCGCACTTGCGGGTCGCTCCAACAACCGCCAATCCAACATGTTGTGCCGTGATCACCAACTAATACTTCAACTGACATGATGGCACTATCACGTGAGTTCACCGATGCAACTAAGTAATCTAACTTCGATATTTGTGAACGCCAATCAATCTCTGAATAAGTCTTCTCTAAATCTAATGTGCCCCCAAATGCATCAGGACTCTCACTTAACGATCGTAAACGCAGGTCTCGAAGCCGGCTCCACTCATCGCTAGTCAGAAGTGCCACCTGAATCTGAGATTTCATAGGCAAATAATGCACTAATAGGTCAATAAGTAGTAACCTTCTTAGAACGCGGATTAGCTCAATACGTCCATGATGCCATCATGGGGCAAGCACATTAGTATTCGTTTAAACCCTTACCTTTCATAATCAAAGGGGCGCATCTTTCTATCCTGGCCTCCATTGTCTTAACCTGTTTTGCTGCAGCGAAATGGAGTACGTAAGCTCTTTTGCGGCCAGGTGTTAACTTTTTAAATGCAACTGCAAGTCCAGGTACTTTCTTCAACAACCTTTCGACTTCGAGAGGAATAACCAATTCAACTGTCTTTGTAAACTCTACTTTTAGCCCTGCCTTCTCGATCGCAATTGCTTCTGCCATATAGGACTTAATGGTCTTCTTCATTTTCTTTATCTCCGCCAGGCTTGTAAAACGAATTTGGCGTCCAGATTGAACATTTTCAGTTTGCTGAATCAGTATTCCTTGCAGATCTTTCATGAGTGCGCCTTTAAAGAAAGCAATTGCACAGTAGTTCTTAAAACCATGGATTAAAAAGACATTGCCATTTTCCAGGGTGTAACAAGGGTGGCCCCATTTTAAATCCTCAGTTAAACCAGATTCAATAGCTAACTGTCTAAGGAGGGCGAACTCTTCTTGCCAACTTTTGGCGGTCTTCATGAAGATGTCTACGCGGCGATTCAATTAGAACTCACTGTTTGCCTGATTCTTACGTTAACGCTCGACGCGTGCACTTCCACCGCCTGCTAGTTTTTCAACTTCTGCAAGTGATGCCATTGTCGTATCCCCCGGTGTTGTCATAGCAAGTGCACCATGGGCAACTCCGAGTTCTAACGCCTCTTGCAAAGTACGGCCATCAAGTAATCCGAAGATAAGACCTGAAGCAAAACTGTCTCCACTGCCGACGCGATCTAGAACTTCAACTCTGTCATAACGTTTTGAGTGAAGTAAGCCTGTTTCTTTAGTCCACGCAATTGCACTCCAGTCATTAATAGAAGCACTATGAACTTTTCGTAACGTCGTAGCAATAACTTCAAGATTTGGATATGTGTTAACAACTTCCTGAACCATTGCACCAAAAGCACCATGATCGATCTCAGTAAACTTTGATGATAGGCCTTCTACTTTAAATCCAAGTGATTCAGTGAAATCTTCTTCATTGCCAATCATGACATCAACATAGGGAGCTAATTTTCTATTTACTTCTTGCGCTTTTGCCTGCCCACCAATGGCACTCCATAGGCTTGGACGATAATTCAAATCGTATGAAATCTTTGTTTCATACTTCTTAGCACTCTGCATAGCAGCTTCGATTACACCTGGTGTGGATTCTGAAAGTCCAGCGAAAATACCACCTGTATGAAACCACCGTACTCCTTGAGAAAAAATCGCATCCCAGTCATAGGACTCTGCAGTTAATTGTGATGCCGCAGTGTTGCCTCGATCAGAGATTCCTACTGCGCCACGTAAACCAAAGCCACGCTCAGTAAAATTAAGTCCATTGCGCACGGTACGACCTATGCCATCAAACTTCTTCCATTGGATGTATCGAGTATCAACTCCGCCCTGCAAAATAAGATCTTCAACAAGTCGGCCAATATCATTCTCAGCAAAGGCGGTAATCACTGCAGTGCGAAGTCCAAAGCAGCGTCGCAGGCCACGTGCAACGTTGTATTCGCCGCCACCCTCCCACGCAGTAAATGCGCGAGCAGTTTTAGTGCGGCTCTCACCTGGATCAAGGCGCAGCATTACTTCACCTAATGAAATCTCATCAAAAAGCGCTTCACTCTGGGGCTTTATATTCATGGGGCGCATACCTCAACGGCTTCTTTGGTCAGCGAAATAACTGTCTCAAAATCTCCACTATCAACCAAGGCTTGTGCAACCATCCACGATCCACCGACTGCGACAACGCAGGCGAGCGCTAAATACTCTGCAGCATTTTTTGCAGTAACTCCCCCTGTGGGCATAAATGAAACTCCGGGGAAAGGTGCCGACATTGCCTTAAGGGCGCTAACGCCACCTAAAGTTTCAGCTGGAAAAAACTTCACTGTATTTATGCCAGCATCTAAGGCTTGCAAAATCTCTGTTGGGGTTGCAATGCCAGGAAAATAGGGAAGCTTCAATCGTGCCGCTTCAGCGGCTACTGATGGTGAAAAGCCTGCAGAGACTGCGAATTGTGCTCCTGCATCAACGGCTTTTTTCACATCGTCAGCGGTTCGCAATGAGCCGACACCCGTTACTAGCTTTGAATTGCTAGCCATAATTCTTAGCGCCTCAAGGCTTGCAGGTGTGCGAAGAGTTACTTCAGCTATCGGTAATCCACCTTCGATAAGAGCTGCAGCTAAATCTGCCGCCTTAGTTGCATCGCTAATTGCAACGACTGGAACAATTCGCTTGGCGGTGATGAGGTTGGTCATCGACCCATCCATCCACCATCGACCGTTAAAACTTCACCATTTATATATCGCGCAGCCGGGGATGCTAAGAAGACTGCCACTGATGCTATGTCATCGGTTGATCCCCATCGGCCAGTTGGAATTCGGGCCAGAATTAATGCATTTCTATCTGGATCATTTCTTAAAGCTTCAGTGTTATCGGTTTCAATATAACCAGGAGCGATTGCATTAACAGTGACTCCTTGGCTGGCCCACTCGTTAGCTAGGGCTTTAGTTACTCCTGCAACTGCATGTTTGCTGGCTGTGTATGCCGGCACATTTATTCCACCTTGAAAAGATAAAAGAGATGCAATGTTGATGATTGCCCCACTTTTGCGTTCTAACATCGCACGGCCACACGCCTGAGAAATGAGGAAAACTGAGTTTAAGTTCGTCTCAATGATGCGATTCCAGTCGTGAAGCGTTGTCTGTGCAGCTGGGGCACGCGAAATAGTTCCGGCGTTATTTACGACAATATCTACATGTAAGGCCTGGACATCGGCAAAAGCCTTCACAATCTGATCAGAGGATGAGAGATCGCAGATAAGGAGCTCTACTTTTCGGCCGATTTTTTCAATGCTCGTGCGTGTTTGATCTAAAGAATCGGGTGAGCGTCCGACCAAGACTAAATCAGCACCAGCATGAGCAAACGCTTCGGCAATTGCCGCACCAATTCCCTTACTGGCACCGGTAACTAGTGCTTTCTTACCCGCTAATGAAAACTGGGATTCAAGCCATGTCTGCATTATTTTAACGTCTTTGTTGGTACGGCATTAAAATCTGAATAAGTAATGTTCTCGCCGGCTGTGGACCAAACAAATTTATAGTTAGAAGTTCCAGCTCCGGTGTGGATTGACCAAGCCGGACTAATAACTACCTCTTTATTGCTTAATACAAAGTTTCTGGATTGATCTGGCTTTCCAAATAAGTGAATAACCTTCTCATTTTCATCTAAATCAAAGTACAGATAGACCTCAGTACGTCGCTCGTGAACATGGCATGGCATAGTGTTCCAGACACTGCCCTCATGAATTGTCGTTATTCCCATAGCCATTGATGATGATGCAATACCTTGGTCGTGGATGTACTTACGCAAAGTACGCTCGCTTGCAAATTTTTTATCACCAATTACTAGTGAATCAGAGTCAGACTTCTTGATTAAAGTCGTAGGGAAATCTGCGTGGCACATACTTGAGGTGAAATATATTTCAGCAGTTCCACTAATAAGGATCTCTTTAGAGCCACGACCAATGTAAATAATGTCTTCAGCGTTCATGGAGTATTTACTTCCATCAATGCTTACCTCGCATGCCCCTTGCAGGCAGACTAAACCGAGCTCTCGTCGCTCTAATAGGTACTGGGCGCTCAGCTCAGCTGGGGCTTCAAGTGAAACGCTACCACTGTGCAACGAGGCACCACCAATTAAAATACGATCGTGATGTGATTGAACATAGGTCACAGCATTTTTCTGAAAGAGATTGCTAATCACAAGTTTTTCGCGTAAATAATCGGCGCTTTTGGCTTGGACATCATCAGGGGTGATTGGGGCTCGTAATTCCATGCGGAAAGTCTACGACAGGTTGTAAATATAAAGAAACGTTATGATTTTGGCTGGTTTCTGCAACCACCTGACCACTTTCACATTGCTTACCAGGCCTATCTCTAGTTGAATATATCCGTGGTCATCGATGAAAATCGGGGCACAAATCCCTCATCAGAAAGGTTCTTACAAATATGAAGATGCAATCGCTACGAAGCAAGATTGCAATCGGATTATCCGTTGTTCTGTCAGCAGGCCTTGTTGCAACAGGTCTCCCGTCAGCGCATGCAGATACATCTGGATTGCAACCAACTTCAGCACAGCTTTCAGCATGGAAGGGTAAGGAAATTACTTACTACTTCTATAACGACAGCCAGGCAGAGCTTGATATCACTAAGGCGCAAATCGCTGATTTCCAAAAGTTAACTGGAGCTACAGTCAAGCTTGATGTTATTCCTTTCACAAGCCTTGATACACAGCTACAAGCACGTATCGCCGCTGGAAATGCTCCAGACGTCGCACGTTTGAACAACCCAGGTCTCTACCAGAGCGTTTCACTAAACCTAGAGACTTACTTAGGCCGCAAATATGTTGAAGAGTTTCTTAAGGGTTCTACTTTCCAAGTAACCGACCCAAAGACTAAGAAGCTTATTGGCGTTCCTTACGACCTTTCAATGAATGGTCCAATCATCAACGTTGATCAGTTCAAGAAGGCCGGAGTTGCAATTCCAACTTCTTGGAACTGGACTCAGCTAATTGCTGCAGCCAAGAAGGTCCAAGCTGCAAATGGAACTGAGTACGCATTTGCTATGGATAAGTCAGGCCACCGTTTCTCGACTGTTCTAAGCCAATTCAACTCATACATGGTGGATAAGAATCAGCGCAACGTTCTGCCACAGTCAAAGACTCGTGCCATTAAGGCCCTCAAGTTGATCACAGATCTCTACAAGGCTGACTCAGCTCCTAAGGATCTTTGGATCGGCTCTGGAACTAAGTACGCATCACCTGTAGCAGTATTCGTTGGTCAGCAAGTTCCTGTTTTCTTCTCAGGTAACTTCAACCTTGCAACTCTTGATTCAACTGCGAAGTTCAACTTCCAAGTTGTACCAAATCCTAAGGAGCTCAACGGCGGAGGATGGCCAGGAGGCAAGTTCCTAACAGCCTTCAACACAAGCAAGACTCCAGATCTATCCGCATACTTCTTGCACTATTTAGCTGATAAAGCTCAAATGGAGCAGATGGACAAGGGTGCATTCTGGTTGCCAACACGTAACGATCTCGTTGGTTCAGGCATGAAGTATCCAAAGCGTGCTGCAGACATGGATGTTTACCTAGCTGATACAGCTAGTACACCTGCTGCTGCATACGGTATTCAGTCAGTACCGACTTTGACTGGCTTGATCTACAACTACCTCCGCGACTTAATGACAGATGTCATGGGCGGAAAGATCACAGCTGCGCAAGCCATCGACAAGCAGATTGCATGGATTGATGAAAAACTTGCAACGCTAAAGAAGTAATTAGGAGCTCATAGGAACTCTTAACTTCTTTATATGAAAACTAAGAATAAAGTTAACCGTCGGCGTCCCAGCCAAAGCTGGCGCCGGCGGTTAACTCCTTATCTCTTCATTTTGCCAAATATGGCGATTTTTCTTACCTTTATTATTTGGCCTGCTCTACGCGGAATTTACATATCTTTTTTTGATAGTACCGATGGCCGGACTTTTACATTTGTTGGTACAGCTAACTACAAAGCGATCATTGGCGACCCCACCGCGATAGAGGTAGCAAAGGCCACCGCAACCTATGTCGTGTTCTATGTTTTGATCGCAACGACCTTGGCCATGTTCTTCGCAATCGTTGTTAATGAGCAGAAGTTCGCTAAGGGCTTCTTTCGTGCAGTTCTTTTTCTTCCCGTCATGCTCTCACCGGTCGTCGTTGGTCTGATCTGGAATGATGTTCTAGACCGCAAAGTTGGTCCGCTAAACGCACTGCTTGAAGCTGTAGGCGGAGGCAGTCCGGGCTGGTTGATCGAACCTAAGCTTGGAATGATTGCAGTTATCTTTGTTGGAGTGTGGGTTCACTTAGGTTTTTATTCTATTATTTTATTAGCTGGTTTGCAGGGAATCGATCGCAGTCTTCTTGAAGCTGCATCGATGGATGGTGCCACACGTGGGCAGATTATTCGGTTGATTATTCTTCCGCTACTAAAGCCAACAACGCT
Source organism: Streptomycetaceae bacterium (assembly GCA_007279945.1). GTDB lineage: Bacteria > Actinomycetota > Actinomycetes > Nanopelagicales > Nanopelagicaceae > Planktophila. Next base: position 23,220 of record QYPG01000008.1, read on the forward strand.
CGTCATTATTATTTTGGCGACAATTCATGGCTTCCAGTCATTTGACTTTATCTACACTCTTACAGGTGGCGGACCCTTTGGTGCAACCACACTGATAGTTCAATATATCTATGACCATGCTTTTCAAGTGCCGATTCAATATGGACTAGGTAGCGCCGCTGGCGTCATCTTGTTCATGGTTATCTTCGCATTTACTGCACTTAACTTCTTGCTTGGAAGAAAGCGGGACGCGATATGAGAAGCCTAAAATTGAGCTCGAGCAAACAAAAGTGGACTTCTGCCTCAGGTAAGCGGCCACCAACTCGTGCTGAGATCTTACGTACAACATTTCTTACTGTCATGATGTTGATTATTTTGGCGCCAGTAGTCTGGTTTGTGCTTTCCTCTTTCAAAGATATAACTGATTTAAGTTCTCGGCCACCAAAGATTCTGCCTACTCATTGGGCCTTTGAAAATTACACCGAAGCCTTCAAGATGTATAACTACAAGCAGTACTTCATGAATAGCGTTTTTATCACTTCGGTTGCCACGGTTTTAACGCTGGTTATTAATTCGATGGCAGCCTATGCATTTTCTAAGTACAACTTCCGTGGACGTGATGGTCTATTCGTCATGACTCTGGCCATGATTATGATTCCACTTCAGGTAATTCTGATTCCTATTTATCTAGTGGTCTCATCCCTTGGTTTAGTAAATACTTATTGGGGAATGATTATTCCTGCGGCGGCGACACCAACAGGAGTGTTTATTCTGCGCCAATATATGTTGACGATTCCTGATGAGTTAATTGAATCGGCCCGCATCGATGGTGCTGGAGAGTTCCGTATTTTTGCTCGAATCGTTCTTCCGCTAGCTCGCCCAGCACTGGCCGTTGTAGCAATCTTTTCGATTCTCTGGCGCTGGAATGACTTCATCTGGCCGCTTTTGATCGCCCAAGATGAGAAGCTCTACACGCTGCCCGTTGCGTTGGCACTTCTTAATGGGCAGCTGGTAGTTCCATATAACATTGTTCTTGCTATGTCGGTCATGTCGATTATCCCCGTGCTCTTTATGTTTGTCTTTATGCAACGACAGATTATTCAAGGTATTGCTCAAACTGGTCTGAAGTAAAAAGTTCAAAAAAGGTCTCAACGAGTTTAGGAAGTAGGCGAATAAAATTCCACGCTTTACAGATAACTTCAATCGAACCATTCACCTCCTAGATCAGAATGGTTTCATTCGTGACTGGCTTGTTACTAAAGCGTGGATCTGTCCAGCAGATGATTTAGGAAAGCTCCTGAAAGATTCGGGCGACCCATTCGGTACTGATGGTCGTTGGGTGCTTACAAACGGACCAGATATTGCTCCATTGAAGGCGAAAATATTTAAGAACCGCCCATTTACTGCATCCCAGAGCATGCCTGCGGTCATCGAAGGCGGAGACGTGTCATGGAAAGCACCTGGTAGTGCAATGGTGGACGCTGATGTGTGGACCCGTATCCATACCGGACATGATGGATATGCCGACTGGAGTCATTTTTCATACACACCTGAGTATCGACATTCATTGATGGCAACACAGATTGAAGTTGATCAACCTGAATGGCGCACTATCGTTGTAGAGAGCCAAGGGCCCGTGCAGGTATGGCTCAATGGTGAACTTGTTTTGAGCACCGCAGTATTTGGTTATATGCAGCCTGTAAGTAATTCAATTCCAACACTTCTACCATCTGGAATTAGCACGCTCATTATCTCTCAGTGGCAAATCTCTTTGCGTGAAGTTCGCCATGCAGTCCGCGTCAAAGTTGAAGGCCTTCCAGTTCGAATTGTTATCCCATCACCAGATGCCGATGAGTATGCATCTGAAATCGCAGAGCGCGAATTAGACAACATCGC
>QYPG01000022.1 GCA_007279945.1 Streptomycetaceae bacterium
GAGCGGAGGATGAGGGATTTGAACCCTCGAGACTTTCATCTACGCGTGTTCGAGACGCGCGCACTCGGCCGCTATGCGAATCCTCCACACGAATCATACAAAGATTGGCATTGTTTCACAAAGCTTTTACCTTATGCATTTAGCTTTTTCATCAAATCTGAGTCGTTAATTCTCAATTTATTAATTAATCCAACAATCCGACTACCACCATTCGAAAAATATCTCAGATCAAAATAGGGGTAAGCGATGATGCAGTAACCCGCCTCATCCTGTGGGTTTCGACCTTGAAGGGGGTAGTTCCAAATGATTTCAACTTCCGTCTGGGCGAAGAATTTGACGAGTTTTCTAACGCGATATCTTGAAAGGCCCTTGAGTTTTACCTCTCGCACATTTTCTTGGTATGCCAAATTTCCTTTCTTTCGAGCAGAATAACTAACTGTGTCTCCACTTAAAGAATAGAAGATGTCGCCATTAGCTATATTCCTTTTTAAACTTTTCGACTCTATGAGCTCAAATGCATCTAAGCTGTAGAGTTTGGACTTAGTTTTGATGAAGAATTCGTACAATGCCAGCCGCTCTCGATCATGCAAGTGCTGGCCAAGAGTAAGAAGCTCTTCATAAAAACTCATTCCCCTATTTTGCACTAATTCGACAGTTCATGGGGTTAGGTTTATCAGAGTTATCTGAAACAGCAACTGTGCGCATATCTTTGAGATGTACCTGTCCGTATGCCCGCCCAGAGTAATCTACCCTTCCTTTTCCATTGCATGGAACCGTCACATTCTCAATCAAAACGTAATTTGGCCGGCCAGGTTCAGGCCGAGCAATTATGTTTGCAATTACTTTCACAACTTTGTTGCCACGATTAGGCAAAACTTCTTCAAACTTAACTGTGAGTGATGTATATGCCTGGGGCACATCACAGAGCGTACTTATCTTGAGTTTCGCTTCACTTAATTTTTGAAATTCAAGTGAATATGTTGATTGGTGCACTCTTTGCACGTTTATTCTGCAGCTGGGCTCACTCTGCTTGTTTGTATTACTAACTACATATTGAGCAGCTAGTAACCCAATTAGGAGCCAAATTGGGACCTTAGCTCTGATGATGGCGGGGATTAGTGGCTTTGGATTTGGTTGAAACATCTCATCAAATTAATAAGGTTCGGCTTCGAAGTGAATCAGGGTAACCCCACCCGTAGTTTGGAGCGGTAGTCGCTCTCTAGAGAGTTAAGGAGCGAATCGCCGCATTTAGAATTTCGGCGCGTTTTTCTACCATGATACTGCCATGATGTTGACCTTCTAAGAGTTCTAATGTTGGGTTGCAGAGATTTTCATTGAACCATCTAGCCATATGAGGTGACACGCTCAAATCATCTAGACCTTGCCAAATAACGACTGGAACACGAACATCTTTAACTTCAAACCCCCAATTTCTAAGAAATGCGTATTCGTCTTCGGCATATCCAATAACACCAACTCTTAAAGCGTCACGGAGTGAAAGACTCAAGTCTTCTGCAAATGCGCGGTATACATTCTCAAATGAACTAAAACTCGCACGCTTCGCATACTCAACTAAAAACTCTTCTGCTTTTCGGTCACGAATTTCTGCGTAGTAGCCCTGCTTAAAGGCAATGGAGTCTGCCAGGCTTGCTACAGATATTTTTGCCTCCTCAATGCTTTCAGGACTTTGATCTTGAAACCAATCAAAATCTTCTGCATCATAAGGAGACACGCTCGCGATCAATTGGACTCCAGAGCATCTTTCCAAAAGCCCTGAAGCCAATGCGTATGGTCCACCACCTGACCATCCAATAGAGACGAAGTTTTCTACTTCTAGGTGGTTTAAAATTTCTTCCAGATCATTATTTGCGCTAATAACCGTATGATCAACTTTTCTATCGCTACCGGCATATCCAGGGCGAGTGAATGCAATAGCTCTAATTCCTACTTCTGCAATGGCTGCTAACCATGTGCCCCAAACAGCCATCGATGTTGGAGTTCCGTGATGAAGGATTAATGCCGACTTAGATGAAACTCCATTGTCGGTATAGTCGAGCGCGCGACCATCCGAGAGCTTGAGGGAGCTACTCATAAGAACTTATTGCCTGACTTAAATTTGTCTCGAAAGAGATCCAAATCATTGAATTAAACCAGCATCACTTTGTGCAAATAGCTCAATTAATTCCTCGACTTGGTCTGCTCTGGCTTCTGGGATGGGGGCAAAAGTTGAGTAATTATCACCCGTGGGTAACTTAGATGTTGCAGTACACGCAAACTGGTTGTCTTCTATAGAAAACTCAAACAGATAACCGTTCGTTTCTGATGAAAAGTACCCTAAATCTAAAAATTCGTTGGCTTGTTTTTCATATCTTGAGCGCTCATCCTGCATTAATCTGAAGCATTCCCGAATGACAACCGATTCCCGGCGCTTTTGCTCAGAAGTTAAAAATACTTCCTCAGATTCCATAGTAGTAAGAGTATCTTAAGTACCACAATTCAAAGGGATAGTTTCTAAAGAAAGCACATGGCGAGCGTACTGCCATTTCCCCGCAATGAATGCCTTCGAGTATGCCACACCGTAATAACTTGTTCTCGCTATATTCTCACAAAATTTATAGGTTGAAAAGTTGTTCACTTGACTTCCCGGGTAGGTCGTACCGGAACTATTTATGGTCTTTGTGAGAACTAGATGATTTTGCAATTTCCCTTTCTTCCAAATTTCCACAGTAATCGTGACATTGGTTTGTGGAATATTGCATTTTGATGAGGCATTAACTTTTACGGCCCGGATGTTAAATTTTTCAAAGAGATCTGTAGATATGTGCGCAATGCCGACTTGGAGGCGGCATGGCGGCTTTGGTTGCTTTTTACTTGGCTGATTTCCCGCTGCCGAGCTCATATTTATCAGTAAGAAAATGATTAGTAAGCCAAAAGCTTTGTGTAGTTTCATATTCGAAGCGTCACAGGAACTGCGACGTTGCCCAGAAGTTATCCACAGCCTTTTAAGAAAGTGACGGAGAGTGATTCAGCCGAAGCGAGTAAAACGAGTGGAGGATGTCCGAGCTTGTGATTTCTAAACTAGGCACTGGTTCCAGCCAAACCACTGAATAGTTAAATGAGTGATTCAGCCGAAGCGAGTGAAACGAGCGGAGGATGAGGGATTTGAACCCTCGAGACTTTCATCTACGCGTGTTCGAGACGCGCGCACTCGGCCGCTATGCGAATCCTCCTTGGGAATGATACAAAGTTTGGCATTGATTCACAAAGCTCTTACCTTATGCACTTAGTTTTTTTAGAGCTCTTCCGGCATCAAGATATTTGCTTCGGTTTTCGCAAAGAAATCAGGCAGGGCTTTTCTTTTCGCCTTTTTACCCCAACCGAATCTATTCCAGGATCTTTTTCCTATTCCCTTGTCTGAATTAGTCGCATCAAACCAACACCCGGTTCTGTCTAGTGTGTACTTCACCGAGTACCCACTAAGTTCTAACTCAATACTTTTCTTGTGAAGCAAAAGTTCGGTTTGCTCTAGATAGCGGTGAGAATTCTTAGTTCGAAGTTCTATGACGAGAGAAAAATAGGCATCATCCCATTCTTGGTCAGCTATCAATCCACTTTCATCGCTCGAACTCATGCCTGAATTCTACGCTAATTACCGCAATTCACGGTGATGGTTTTTTCTGTCAAAACATGAAGAGTTTTCAGACGCTCACCTTTTATAAAGGCGGAAGCGTATGCTTCTCCGTAATATTTCGAAGATTTCGAGTTTTTACACTCCACGTAGGTTCCTTGATTCTTGATAATCGTGTTCGGGAATATTGGGCCCTCAACTCTTATTTCTCTACTGGCAACCTTGTAATCCCTCAGAAAACCAAGTTTGTGAATTTCAACCGTTAATACAAGGTTAGTCATCTGCCGATTGCACCGAGATCGGGCATTAACTTTTATCGCCTGGAAGCCTTTTCTAATTTCTACTGACTTTGAATAATGAGGGTTATCCAATTTGATATTGCACTTAGTAAGTGGAGGGGTTGCTTCAGAAAAAGGTAAAGAAGCAAAGAGGTTGATAAGAATCAGCGAAAGAAAAAAGAGGGGGCTTTTGAATGATTTGATTGTGGTCATGCCGCGAGGATGACAAAAACTCCAGACAAGCCCTCTTGGTTATCCTCAGAGTAAGTAAATCTGGCGGAGGATGAGGGATTTGAACCCTCGAAAGGTTGCCCTTTACACGCTTTCCAAGCGTGCGCACTCGGCCGCTATGCGAATCCTCCTGAGGGGGCAAACTCTATCGGTGGTCTTAACTATGATTACGCCAGATCCCTCGTACGGCGTTACCGTACCGAACTCCCCCAGGGCAGGAATGCAGCAAGGGTAGGTCCGCTCTGGCGGGTGTACGAGGGGTCCTTTTCACGGTTTAATTCGAGCGGGCGCAGATCAGTAGAGGAGCACAGCGATGTCTTTAGCTTTATATCGTAAGTATCGCCCCTCTGTATTTGCCGATGTTATTGGACAAGAACATGTCACCGTTCCATTATCAAATGCTTTAACTGGCGATCGCACACACCATGCATATTTATTTTCAGGTCCACGTGGTTGCGGCAAAACATCAAGTGCACGAATCATGGCGCGCTCGCTGAACTGCGAAAAAGGTCCAACACCAAATCCATGTGGCGAGTGTCAATCATGTAAAGACTTAGTAGCAAACGGTCCGGGTTCATTAGATGTTATTGAACTCGATGCTGCCACACATGGCTTAGTAGATGATGCACGCGATCTTCGCGACAAAGCTTTCTTTGCACCAGTGCAAGGACGTTACAAGATTTATATTATCGATGAGGCCCACCAACTTGGACCGGGCGCAGCTAACGCGTTATTAAAAGTTGTTGAAGAGCCGCCTCCGCACGTAATCTTTATCTTTGCAACAACTGAACCAGATAAGTTAATCGCAACTATTCGTTCGCGTACACACCATTATCCATTCCGTTTAGTTCCTCCTGGAATTCTCGCTGCCCACCTTGAAAAGATTTGTAACTCAGAAGGTGTCAGCGTTGCTAAAGGTGTTATTCCACTAGTTGTTCGCGCATCTGGTGGCTCTGTACGTGATGCGCTTTCTGTTCTCGGACAGTTGCTAGCTGGTGCCGGCAATGACGGAGTTAGTTATGACATCGCGATTCAACTATTAGGTTTTACAGATGGCGCTTTATTAGATGATGCAATCGATGCGATTGCTGCCCATGATGGTGCGACTTTGTTTAAGACAATCGATCGAGTTATCGAATCTGGTCATGACCCTCGGCGATTTACTGCCGACATGTTGGAACGTATTCGCGATTTAATGATTGTTGATGCACTCAAAGACACATCCGTTAACTCTATTTTGCGCGATATGCCCGATGATCAGACGGAGCGCATGCGCAATCAAGCATCTCGAATCGGTAGCGCGAACCTATCTAGAGCCGCAGATATTGCCGCCGAAGGACTGACGCAGATGCGGGGAGCTACTGCGCCACGGTTGATGTTGGAGCTCATTTGTGGCCGAATTCTTCTGCCTATTGGTGATTCCAGTGAGTCAGGAATGTTGTCGCGCATTGAACGTTTAGAGCGCGCAGAGAACCTTGCCCCAATGTCGGCAGCTCCTGCTCCAGTAGCTCGCACTGCACCACCAGTTGTTAAAAAGAGTGATGAAGCAGAGGTTATAGCTGACGTTAAAACGCCTGTGTCAGCAGAACCTGCTGCGAAGAACTCTTCTACACATTCGCATGGCGCATTTGATGTCTCAGCCTTACGCCGTGCATGGCCCGATGTGATCGAAGATGTCAAGAAACGCCGTCGCCTAACATGGTCGTTGTTGAGTGCGTCTGCTCAAGTACTAGCTGTTGATGACACGGCAATCATAATTGGAATCATCAATGCTGGCGCGCGCGATTCATTTGTTAGATCTGAATCTGATGAGATTTTGCGCAAAGCATTTGTAGACATCGTTGGAATCGATCGCCGTATTGAATGTGTAGTAGATCCTTCAATTGATACCAATACTCCTGTAGCTCGTGAGACTCGAACATCGGAAGCACCAACTGATAAAACCTTATTATCTGGTGCAGCACTCCTTGCTCAAGAGCTCGGCGCCAAATTGATTGAGAAGTAAAGATGTCGGGAATGTATGAAGGTGCGATTCAAGATTTGATTGATGCTTTAGGTCGATTGCCTGGCATTGGCCCAAAATCTGCACAGCGCATCGCATTCCATATTTTGCAGGCTGAACCCGAGATCGCTGCGGCACTAGTTGATTCAATTCGTACTGTAAAAGAGCGGGTAAAGTTTTGTACTACCTGCGGCAATGTGTCAGAAGAAGATATGTGTCGAATCTGCCGTGACCCACGTCGTGAAAACACATCTATATGTGTTGTTGAAGAGAGCAAAGATGTTATTGCAATCGAGCGCACTCGCGAATTTCGCGGCAAGTATCACGTTTTAGGTGGAGCAATTTCACCCATCGATGGAATCGGCCCTGAGCAGCTACGCATTCGTGAACTCATGGCACGTTTAAGCGACCCTGAGATTGTCGAAGTTATTTTGGCAACAGATCCCAACCTTGAGGGTGAAGCCACAGCCACATATTTAGCGCGCATGATTAAGCCACTCGATATAAAGGTCTCGCGCCTGGCATCGGGCCTGCCCGTAGGTGGAGATTTGGAATATGCCGACGAAGTTACCCTTGGCCGAGCCTTTGAGGGTCGCCGCAACATTTAATCCCACTATGTGGTACGCGACTCGTCTCATATAGTAAGAATTTCGGAAAATTGGTTAGCGCCATAGCTTTATATGCGCCACCATTAATACATGGGACTGATTGTTCAGAAGTACGGCGGCTCTTCTGTAGCCGATGCCGAGGGAATGAAGCGCGTAGCTAATCGAATAGTGGCGGCAAAGCGCGATGGAAATCAGGTCGTTGTAGTGGTTTCGGCCATGGGAGATACAACTGATGAGTTGATCGATTTAGCAAAACAAATCACTCCGATTCCATCAGGACGCGAACTAGATATGTTGTTAACGGCCGGCGAACGAATTTCGATGGCCTTACTTGCAATGGCTATTACAAATTTGGGGCATGAAGCGCGTTCTTTTACGGGTAGCCAAGCTGGCGTGATTACAACATCGGCCCATGGGCGGGCACGCATTATCGACGTATCGCCAGGGCGTATTCAAGAGGCACTCAAAGAAGGTGCGATCGCAATCGTTGCAGGCTTTCAGGGAATCTCTCAAGATACTAAAGATGTAACAACTCTTGGTCGCGGTGGAAGCGATACAACTGCAGTTGCATTAGCGGCGGCGCTTGAAGCAGATGTCTGTGAGATTTATACCGATGTAGACGGCGTCTTCAGTGCAGACCCTCGAGTAGTGCCAGCTGCGCGTAAATTAAAGACCGTTACTTATGATGAAATGTTAGAGCTAGCAGCAAGTGGCGCAAAAGTTTTACATTTGCGATGTGTCGAATACGCGCGTCGCTATGACTTACCAATTCACGTACGTTCATCTTTTTCTACCAACGAAGGAACATGGGTGGTTAAAGACCATCCAGAAGGAGCAGACATGGAACAAGCAATCATCTCAGGAATCGCACACGATAAGAGTGAAGCAAAGATAACTATCGTCGGTGTACCTGACCGGACAGGTGTTGCTGCACGTATTTTCCAAGCAATTGCCGATGCCGACATTAACATCGACATGATTGTTCAAAACGTTTCGGCAGCAGCAACTGGTCTAACCGATATTTCTTTCACTTTGCCAAAGGCTGAAGGTGTTGATGCCACAGCGATATTGCAGAAGCTTCAAGGCGAAGTTGGTTTTGCTTCGATTCAATACGATGATCAAATCGGAAAGCTTTCACTCGTTGGTGCGGGTATGCGCTCACATCCAGGCGTAACCGCTACTTTTTTTGGGGCACTATCTGAAGCCGGAGTGAATATCGAGATGATCTCGACCTCTGAAATCCGTATCTCTATTATCTGCCGCCAGGCCGATTTAGAGCGCGGGGCGAAGGCGGCCCACACTGCTTTTGAGCTCGATGCCGATAACAACGAGGCCCTTGTCTATGGAGGCACTGGCCGATGACTAAGAAGAAAAACTCTAAGAAGCCCTCACTGGCAGTAGTTGGCGCAACCGGGGCAGTCGGAACCGTCATGCTCAGTATTTTGTCTGAGCGCAAAGATGTGTGGGGAGAGATTCGCTTAATCGCTTCAGCACGTAGTGCCGGAAAGAAACTGATGTGCCGTGGCCAAGAACTCACCGTTGTTGCGCTGTCACCAGAGGCCTTTGATGGCATCGATGTTGCAATGTTCGATGTGCCCGATGAAATCTCTGCCGAGTGGGCGCCGATTGCAGTAGAGCGTGGTGCGGTAGTAGTCGATAACTCCGGCGCATTTCGAATGGATCCCAAGGTTCCGCTAGTGGTTCCTGAAGTTAATCCAAAGGATATAAAAAAGCGACCAAAGGGAATTATTTCAAATCCAAACTGCACAACACTTTCTATGATTGTTGCAATGGGCGTGCTTAATAAAAAGTTTGAATTAAAAGAACTGGTTGTAGCTTCTTACCAAGCGGCATCTGGTGCAGGCCAACCCGGTATCGATGCATTGCGCGAACAGATTTCATTAGTTGCTGGAACAAATGCTGGCGAGGCAACTGGCGATATTCGTAAACTTATCAAAGACTCTGGACCATTTCCAGCACCTCTTGCTCTTAATGTTGTGCCATGGGCAGGCTCACTTAAAGAAGATGGCTACTCATCTGAAGAGCTCAAGGTTCGTAACGAATCACGAAAAATTCTTGGAATGCCAAAACTTAAGGTTTCAGTAACATGTGTTCGTGTTCCAGTTTTGACCACACATTCATTGGCAGTACATGCAACATTTAAGAAGGAAGTCACTCGTAAGGCTGCCCAGAAGGTTCTTGGAAAAGCCGCCGGGGTAACACTTCTTGATGATCCAGAGACAATGAAGTTCCCAACACCCACTGATGCAGTTGGAACAGATGCAACATGGGTGGGTCGTGTACGGCAGTCTCTCGATGATAAAAAATCTCTAGATTTGTTCCTGTGCGGAGACAATCTACGCAAAGGGGCAGCGTTAAACACTGCTCAAATCGCTGAACTACTAGCAGTAGAGTTCACGTTATGAGTATTAAAGAGCAGTTACGTTTAGACCTAACCGAAGCTATTCGGGGCAGAGATGAAGTTGTTTCTGGAACTATTCGCATGGTTCTTAGTGCTATTACAAATGAAGAGGTCGCCGGCAAAGAGGCGCGCGTACTTAGTGACGATGAAGTTATTACCGTGCTATCCCGCGAAGCCAAGAAGCGCCGCGAAGCTTCAGAAGCATTTGAAACCGCTGGCCGCGCCGACAAGGCCGCGCTAGAAAAGGCCGAAGGTGAAGTAATCGCTAAATATCTTCCTGCTCAACTTACTGCCGATGATATTAAGTTAATGATTGCTAATGCGATCGCATCAACTGGCGCAGCTGGGCCAAGTGATATGGGCAAAGTCATGGGTGCGATTAAACCTTTAATCGCAGGCAAGGCCGATGGTTCCGTAGTGTCTACTTTAGTAAAGGAAGCGTTAAATAAATGAAATTTGAATATGCAACCGTTCCACTACTTTCGCATGCAACTAAGCAGATCCTTGATACATGGGGCTCTGATGGTTGGGAGCTCGTACAAGTGATTCCAGCACCAGGTACTGGCGAACAACTTGTTGCTTATATGAAAAGAGAGATCAAATGAATCCTCTAGATGTGCGCGCAAAGTTAGCTGATCTAGGTTTTGAACTTCCAGTTGCTGCAAAGCCAGTAGCTGCCTATGTTCCAGCGATTCGTACAGGAAATATTGTCTTTACTGCCGGTCAACTTCCACTCGTCAATGGCCAAATGGCCGGAGTTGGAAAAGTCGATGGCGAGATAACTCCTGAGCGTGCTTATGAGCTTGCGCGGATCTGCGCACTTAACGCTTTAGCTGCAGTTGAAACCGTTGCCGATGTAAACAAGATTACAAAGATTGTTCGCGTAGTTGGTTACGTTAACGGAGTATCGGGCTATATCAATGCGCCATTAGTTGTAAATGGTGCCAGTGAACTCTTTTTAGCTATCTGGGGCGATGGTGCCAAACACGCCCGTAGCGCAGTTGGTATTGCAGAGCTTCCACTGAATTCACCAGTAGAGATTGAGCTAACGGTCGAAATTACTGACTAAAATCACTTATAACTGAAGTTGTAACTTAACGCGGAACCTCTCACAACTTAGTGTGACTGTTGCGCTCGCTCATTTACCGCGCTTTGATAAACGTTCTAAGTCAGTAATTAAGACCGCACGACCATCCAGCTTTAACCAACCTCGACCAGCGAAATCTGCCAAGGCTTTGTTTACCGTTTCACGAGAAGCACCGACTAACTGTGCAAGCTCTTCCTGTGTTAAATCATGGTGAACATAGAGACCTTCAGGAGTTTGTTTTCCAAAACGGTCGCCAAGATCGATAAGTGCTTTTGCTACACGTCCTGGGACATCAGAGAAGACTAAATCACCAACGGCTTCATTTGTACGACGAAGGCGTTGCGCCAAACGCTCTAATAAGTGAAGGGCAACGGCAGGGTTTACTGCTAACCATGGAATCAACTCTTTGTGTCCAAGACTTAACAGTTTGGCATCCGTAACAGCTGTAGCAGTTGATGTTCGTGGACCTGGATCAAAGAGACTTAATTCGCCGAACATATCGCCAGGACCAAGAATCGATAGAAGATTCTCGCGACCATCACCACTTGAAGTTCCCAACTTGAGCTTTCCTGCAACAATTACATATAGGTGATCACCATCATCGCCTTCTGCAAAGAGAATATTTCCCTTTGAAATCTTTACCGGACCCATAGAGGCGCGCAAAGAGGCAGCAGCTTCATCGTCGAGGGCGGTAAAAAGCGGAGCTTTACGAAAGACATCATCTTGTGGGGTCACGAGGAGTACTTTATCCCTATGCCCGCCGATAAAGAAAGTCAGAAGGCGGCCCGTGCTATGTACCGAGTTCTCACAAAAACCTACCCAGACGTACGCTGCGAATTAGATTTTTCAAATCCACTTCAGTTAATTATCGCCACAGTTCTAAGTGCCCAGTGCACGGATAAGAGAGTTAACACCGTTACTCCAGCACTGTTTAAAAAGTATAAGAATGTTAAAGCCTTCGCGCGTGCGGATATTCACGATATTGAGCATCTAATCTTCTCAACGGGTTTTTATCACAGCAAAGCCCGCCATATTAAGGGTTTGGCGATCAAAATCTTGAGTGACTTCCAAGGTGACGTGCCTTCAACCTTGGAGGAATTAATTACTTTGCCAGGAGTAGGTCGCAAGACTGCAAATGTTGTTTTAGGACATGCATTTGATATTCCTGGAATAACTGTTGATACACATTTTGGTCGCTTGTCTCGCCGATTTGGTTGGACTATTGAAAAAGATCCAGTAAAAGTTGAACACATTGTTGGTGAATTAATTCCGCAAGCCGAGTGGACGAATCTTTCACAACGAATGATTTGGCATGGTCGTCGCATTTGTCATTCACGTAAACCTGCTTGTGGTATCTGTCCAATGGCTAAGTTATGCCCAAGCGTTGGAATAGGCGAAATGGATATTGAGAAAGCTCGACTGCTATTAAAGACAGATGAGGATTTTAGATGAAAAGAATTGCTGTATTAGCTGTCACTCTGTTGCTGACTAGTTGTTCATCATCAGCAAAAGATGTTGCAGGAGAGTTAGTCTCTTGTTCAACCCTGCAAAGTCAAAGCGTTGCTAAACCAATTGTGCTTGGCTGTTTAGATGGAAGTCCGGGTGCTCCAGTAAATGCATTACAAGGCCCATTAATTATTAATGTGTGGGGTTCATGGTGTGGTCCATGCAAGCAGGAGCTTCCAATTTTTAGATCTTTTTATAGTAAGAGTAAAGAGAAAGTTCAGTTGGTCGGTATCGACGTGGAAGAGTCATCGGTAAAAGCGGGTCAGAACTTTGTTCTAAAGAATGGAATGACGTGGCCTAATCTCTATGACGCCGATGGAGCTTCACGAGAGTATTTTGGAATGGGAGTTCCAGTCACGTGGTTTATTAGCGCAGACGGAACTGTGGTCTACAAGCACATAGGCGTGTTTAAGAATGAAATAGAACTAATTTCACTCACCTCTAAATATCTTGGAGTGAAGCTTTAATCCTCATCCTTGGCACTTTGTAGACCCTCTGAAATCAACTTCATTACATTTGGATCGGCCAATGTTGTGGCATCTCCAACTACACGATCTTCAGCAACATCGCGCAGCAATCTACGCATAATTTTGCCACTTCGCGTTTTAGGAAGTTCGTTGACAATCAAAATCTGACGCGGCTTAGCAATTGCGCCAATCTCTTTAGCAACATGATTACGAAGTTGAATATTGAGTTCTTCACCATTTGCATGGGCAATACCCCCACGCAAAATAACAAAGGCCACAATCCCTTGACCCGTCATTGCATCTGCGGCTCCAACAACCGCAGCTTCTGCAACGGCTTCATGAGAAACAAGTGCTGACTCAACTTCTGTAGTTGAAATGCGGTGACCAGAAACATTCATAACGTCATCAACGCGACCTAGCAACCAAATTGAACCTTCATCATCTAACTTTGCGCCATCGCCAGCAAAATAAATATCTTTAAAGCGTGACCAATACGTCTCTTTATAACGCTCGTCTTCACCCCATACACCGCGAAGCATTGATGGCCAGGGTTGATCAAGAATTAAATAACCGCCGTGACCATCGCCGACGGGTGTTCCTGTGTCATCGACAACCTGTGTACTAATTCCGGGAATTGAGCGCATTGCAGATCCTGGTTTAGTTGCGGTAACCCCAGGAAGTGGCGAAATCATGATGGCGCCAGTTTCAGTTTGCCACCACGTATCAACTATTGGGCAACGACTGCCACCAATTATTTCTCGGTACCACATCCATGCTTCAGGGTTGATTGGTTCGCCAACGCTTCCGAGTAAACGAAGTGATTCCAAGTTATGTGCCTGTGGGAATTCATCGCCCCACTTCATCCAGGTACGAATCAAAGTTGGAGCGGTATACAAAATCGTGACTCCGTACTTTTCAACGAGCTCAAAAATGCGGCCTTTATGCGGGGTATCCGGGGTTCCTTCATACATAACCTGGGTTGCACCATTAATAAGTGGGCCATAAACAACGTAGCTATGTCCGGTAATCCAACCCACATCGGCGGTGCACCAGTACACATCGGTTTCGGGCTTGATATCAAAGACAACCTTGTGGGTATAGGCAACCTGCGTTAAATAGCCACCCGTTGTATGGAAAATACCTTTGGGCTTAGCCGTAGTACCTGATGTGTACAAGATAAATAAAGGGTGTTCGGCATCAAAGCTTTCGGCGACATGCTCTTCAGATTGGCGGCCAACAATGTCATGCCACCAAATATCACGATCAGTCCAGGCCGTTTCTTGTTTAGTTCGTTGAACAACTAAAACTTTTTCTACATTATGTTGACCTTTGAGAGCGTCATCAACGGCAGGCTTAAGTGCAAAAGCTGCACCTTTTCTAAAGCCACCATCTGCAGTGATAACTAACTTTGCATCAGCATCTTGAATACGAGATAACAGCGCATCAGCAGAAAATCCACCGAAGACAACCGAGTGTGGTGCACCGATGCGCGCACAGGCCAACATCGCAATCGCCGCTTCAGGAATCATCGGCATATAAATTGCAACACGATCACCGGCTTTAATTCCAATTTCTATTAATGCGTTTGCTGCTTTTTTAACTTCGGTCAAAAGTGCCGTGTATGTAATTGTTTGCGTATCACCTGGTTCACCTTCAAAATGAAAAGCGACTCGCTCTCCTCGACCTTCTGTAACATGACGATCAAGTGCGTTAACAGAAGCATTCAGTTTTCCGTCGACAAACCATTTAACGTATGGAGGTTGCCAATCTAAGACCTGTCTCCACGGTTTGTCCCAGACAAGTGCTTTAGCTTGTAGCTCCCAAAATGCCAGTCGATCCTTATCCGCATGCGCATACTCATCGGCTTGTGCATTTGCCTGCGCAGCAAACTCAGGGTTCGGTGAGAAGCGACGTTCTTCGCTCAGTAAGTTCTCTAATGACTCTTGGCTCATAACGAGTGAGATTACCCGTTTGTCATTGTTATCAACAGAGTTTGGGCAGTGGTCTTTCTCATTCGGCACGCTCAACCAAAATGCGCAGGACCCAACGAAAGGAGACATATGACTATCGCAACTTTTTTCACGCTTTTTCTAAAACTACTGAGTAACCCCACACTGGTCGCAGCCCTTGCCCGCTTTTTAAGCAACGCCTTGAAGAGCTTCATGTAGGAGCGAGTAGCCCCCAAGAACTGGCACGCCTTGGGGGCTTTTTCGCGCCGCTTTTGTGCGCAAGGGCGGGTAAGTGAGAGGATTGGCCGTAAGCCTCTAGATGGTTCAACGAAGCGCTCTCCTAGAGTTTTACACCAGAGCCAATAGGAGCAGACCGTGCCAATTGCAACCCCTGAAATTTATGTAGACATGTTGGATCGCGCTAAGAAAAGCGCCTTTGCTTATCCAGCGATTAACGTTTCATCATCACAAACCATCACTGCAGCTATTCGTGGTTTCGCCGAAGCTGAGTCAGATGGAATTATTCAATTTTCATGGGGCGGGGCTGAATACGCGTCAGGCTCAACTGTTAAAAAAATGGTTGATGGCGCAGTAGCGCTCGCCGAATACGCACATGTTGTTGCAAAGAACTACAACGTCAACATTGGAATTCATACCGATCACTGCCCAGCTGAAAAGTTAGATGGCTTCATGCGTCCACTTTTAACATTTGGCGCTGAACGCATTGCATCCGGTAAAGCACCACTCTTTAACTCACATATGTGGGATGGCTCAGCTGTCTCCATGACTGAGAACATGAAGGTTGCAAAAGAGATGTTAGATATGTCAATTGCTGCTCGCACAATTCTTGAGATTGAAATCGGAGTTGTTGGTGGCGAAGAAGATGGCATCGAAGCCAAGCATGATGCCAAGCTTTATTCACATCCAGAGGATGCGCTGCTAACAATTGAAACTCTTGGAACCGATGCTCGCTATTTGGTAGCTGCAACATTTGGAAACGTTCATGGTGTTTACAAGCCAGGCAATGTTGTCTTGCAACCAAAAATCTTGGCGACGCTGCAAGAGGCGGTCTCTAAAAAGCTAGGTCTACCAGCAGGAAGTAAGCCAATGGATCTTGTTTTCCACGGCGGTTCAGGCTCACTGCTCTCAGAGATTCGTGAATCCCTGGATTACGGCGTAATTAAGATGAATATTGATACCGATACCCAATATGCATTTACACGCCCAGTTGTAGATCACATGCTTAAGAACTATGACGGTGTGTTAAAGATTGATGGCGAAGTTGGAAATAAGAAGATTTATGACCCACGTGCGTGGGGTAAGGCAGCTGAAGCTGGAATGGCTGCTCGTGTTGTTCGCGGATGTGAAGATCTTCGTTCTACCGGCACTTCATCACTCAAGTAATTTCTAACTAATCGGAGAGGCTTTACCAATGCCTGCACTTGTTTTGCTCGGCGCCCAATGGGGCGATGAAGGCAAAGGTAAAGCTACCGATTTATTGGGTGACCGCGTTGATTATGTTGTGCGCTACCAAGGTGGCAACAACGCTGGCCACACTGTTGTGATTGGTGATCAAAAGTATGCGCTTCACTTACTGCCATCGGGAATTCTTTCTCCCAACGTTGTTCCGGTAATCGGAAACGGAGTAGTAATCGATCCAGGTGTTTTGCTTGAAGAGATCAAGGGTTTGACTGAGCGTGGAATTGACTGCAGCAAATTAGTTATTTCAACTAACGCACATTTGATTACGCCTTACCACCGTACAATCGATAAAGTTTCTGAGCGCTTCTTAGGCAAATCTAAGATTGGTACAACTGGCCGTGGAATCGGACCGGCCTATGCTGACAAAATTAACCGCATAGGAATCCGTGTTCAAGATTTATTTGATCCATCGATTCTGCGCCAAAAGATTGAAAGCGCGCTTCGCGATAAAAACCAAGTACTTATTAAGGTTTTCAACCGTAAAAACATCGAAGTTGAAGAGGTTCTTGAGGAGTATTTAGGCTACGCAGAAATCCTCCGGCCATATGTTGCAGATACTGTCTTACTTCTAGATGAGGCGCTTAAGGCAGGCAAACGTGTCCTTCTTGAGGGATCTCAAGGAACGTTGCTAGATGTTGATCATGGAACATATCCATTCGTAACATCGAGCAATCCAACTGCAGGTGGTGCATGTACCGGTAGCGGAATCGGGCCAACTAAGATCGATCGCGTTATTGGAATCGTTAAAGCCTATACAACACGTGTTGGAAGCGGTCCTTTTCCAACTGAACTCTTTGACGAGGATGGCGAGGCACTCCGCCGCATCGGTGGAGAGATTGGTGTAACAACTGGACGTGCACGACGCTGTGGTTGGTACGACGCACCAATTGCACGTTACGCAGTTCGAGTTAACGGATTGACTGATTTTTTCTTAACGAAGTTAGATGTATTAACTGGGTGGGAGAAGATTCCAGTATGTGTTGCCTACGAAATCGATGGCAAGCGCGTGGAAGAACTTCCCGCATCACAATCAGATTTTCACCATGCCATACCAATTTATGAGTATCTGCAAGGTTGGACTGAAGATATTACGACGGCACGAAAGCTCAGTGATCTTCCTCAAGCGGCGCAAGATTACGTTGCATTCTTGGAGAAGATTTCAGGAGCACCGATGAGTGCAATTGGAGTCGGCCCCGGACGCGATGAAACTATTGTCGTAAAGGATTTCATCTAAAACATGAAAATCCTCCTAGTCGGAAGCGGCGGTCGTGAACACGCTCTAGCACTAGGACTACATGCAGATTCTGCGTGCACAGCTCTACATGTGGCACCGGGTAATCCAGGCATTGCGGAGTTTGCACAGTGTCATCCGGTAGATATCTCTAACAACGCAGAAATCGTTGCCCTGGCACAGAAAATCGCGGCAGACTTAGTTGTCATTGGCCCAGAGGTTCCTTTAGTTAATGGCGTGGCCGATGATTTACGTCGCTTAAAAATCGCGGTATTTGGTCCATCTAAAGCCGCGGCACAACTTGAGGGATCAAAGACATTTGCTAAAGAGGTAATGTCCGATGCTGGAGTTCCAACTGCACATAGCTTTACTTGCACAACGTATGCAGAGTATGAAAAAGCTCTTGATTCATTTGGTGCACCATATGTAGTTAAAGATGATGGTTTGGCTGGTGGAAAAGGCGTCGTTGTTACACATAATCGACAAGAAGCTTTAGATCATGCAATTGCTTGTAAACGAGTAGTAATTGAAGAGTTCTTAGTTGGCCCTGAAGTTTCACTATTCGGTATAAGCGATGGAACATCCATTCTTGCTATGCAGCCAGCTCAAGATTTCAAACGTGCGGAAGATAATGATGAGGGTTTAAATACTGGAGGAATGGGAGCATATTCTCCACTGCCTTGGGCGCCGTCAGACATCATTGAGGATACATATACGCAAGTTCTTGCACCGATGATTGCAGAGATGAATGCGCGCGGAACTCCATTCGTTGGACTCCTTTATGCAGGTTTAGCGCTCACCGATCACGGAGTGCGTGTTATCGAATTTAATGTCCGCTTTGGGGATCCTGAAACTCAAGTTCTCATTCCGTTACTCAAGACGCCGCTGGCCTCGTTGTTATTTAAAGCAGCAACTTCTGGACTAGCCGATGAAGTTTTAGAATGGAGAGATGATTCAGCCGTGACTGTTGTTTTAGCAGCCGAAGGTTACCCATCAGCACCTAAGAGTGGTGCTGCCATTTCATCATTTCCATCAATTGAAAATGTGCAGATTTTTCATGCCGGTACAACACAGACTGATCAGGGGTTGATTGCAACTGGCGGACGCGTTCTTACCGTTACCGGAACTGGCTCAGACTTAACCGAGGCCAGAGATCGCGCCTATCGTGCAATTAGTCAGATCTCCCTGCCGGGCTCCTTCTATCGCAGCGATATTGCACTCAACGCGTCAGTGGCAGAGAAGGGCAATTAAATGACCGATAATTCACCTGTGAGCCTGATAGCGGATAGATATGCATCTGCAGCGATGTGTAAGATTTTTGCGCCTCACGAGAAAATTATTCTTGAACGTCGCTTGTGGCTATCGGTAATGCGCAATCAGTCATTACTGGGACATCACATTCCAGACTCTGTTATTGATGATTATAAAAAAGTGATATTTACCGTAGATCTTGCCTCTATCGATGCCCGTGAAAAACAAACTCGTCACGATGTAAAAGCTAGAATTGAAGAGTTCAATGCTTTGGCTGGGCACGAGGCGATTCATGCGGGAATGACTAGTCGAGATTTGACTGAAAATATTGAAGCAGTACAGATTAGAAATGGTTTAGAAGTTGTCCATGACAAAGTTGTAACGCTCCTTGCGCGGTTAGGCGAACGTGCTGTGCAGTATGCAGATCAGCCAATTGCGGGGCGTTCACATAATGTTCCGGCACAGGTTACGACGTTAGGAAAACGTTTCGCTTCGGCGGCCGAAGAGCTTCTATTCGCTTATGAGCGATTGGTATCTTTACAAGATCGATACCCCATGCGCGGGATTAAAGGTCCAGTAGGGACTGCGCAAGATTCAATTGATTTATTATCTTCATCTGATTCACATACAGCGTTAGAGTTAGCAATTGCTAATGAACTTGGCTTCAATCGCGTTTTAGATTCAACAGGACAAATTTATCCTCGCTCCTTTGATTATGACGTTGTAACAACGCTTGTTCAACTAGCATCCGCACCATCTTCATTAGCAACGTCGATTCGATTAATGGCTGGAGCTGAGTTAGTAACTGAAGGTTTTAAGGCTGGACAAGTTGGCAGTAGTGCGATGCCACATAAGATGAATACTCGTTCATGTGAACGTATAAATGGTTTATCGGTTGTTTTACGTGGCTACGCTTCTATGGTCAGCGAACTTGCTGGCGACCAGTGGAATGAAGGCGATGTTTCATGCAGCGTCGTGCGACGTGTTGCACTCCCTGATGCTTTTTATGCAATTGATGGCTTATTGGAGACCATGCTGACCGTACTCGATGAGTTTGGGGCATTTCCTGCAGTAATAGCTGCAGAATTAGAGCGTTACCTGCCTTTCTTAGCAACCACCAAGATTTTAATGGCAGCGGTAAAGGCAGGAGTTGGACGAGAAGAAGCTCACGAGATTATTAAAGAGCACGCAGTTAAAGCCGCGCTTGGTTTGCGCGAAGGCAAAGCCAACACGCTTTTAGATGACCTTGCCAGTGACAAGGGCCTACCGCTTGATCGAAGCGCATTAGAGGGATTAATTAGCACACCACTCGAATTTTCTGGCGATGCTCGCCAACAAGTTGCTCGAGTTGTTAGTCGCATCGAAGCGATTACATCCGCGCACCCTGCAGCAGTGCAGTACAAGCCCGGCTCTATTCGGTGAGCGGATTCGGTCTTGCCGGTCCACCACCGGCAGCAAAGATTCCCGGGTGGACCCATGTGCGTACGGGAAAAGTTCGCGATTTATATTCAAATGATAAGAGTGAGATTCTATTAGTTGCATCTGATCGGGTTTCAGCTTTCGATTGGGTAATGCCGACCGTGATTCCAAATAAAGGCGCAGTACTTACACAACTCTCACTTTTTTGGTTTGAATTACTTGAAGATATTATTCCTAATCATATTATCTCGGTTGATGTTCCGGCAGTAGTAGAAGATCGTGCTGTCATTGTGCAGCCACTACAGATGTTTGATATTGAATGTGTAGCTCGAGGATATTTAACTGGTAGCGGTTGGAGTGAGTACCAAAGCAACAGTGCAGTATGTGGAAACTCTTTACCTTCTGGGTTACTAGATGGCTCAAAACTTCCAACAACAATCTTTACTCCAGCGACAAAAGCTGCTGTAGGAGATCATGATATTAATATTGATTTTGAAACTACAGTCCAATCCATTGGTGCCGACGATGCAATAGCACTTAAAGATCTGACTACTCGCCTTTACAACACTGCCGCTGATTTTGCCCAAGAGCGTGGAATTATTTTGGCTGATACAAAGTTTGAATTTGGCCGCAATGCAAAGGGTGAGATTATCTTGGGCGACGAGGCTCTCACCCCTGATTCATCTAGGTTTTGGGAGCTTTCAACGTGGTCACCAGGGGGAGCACAAGCCTCATTTGATAAGCAGTTCTTACGTGACTATCTGGTTTCTAGTGGATGGGATAGAAATAGCCCACCCCCAGAGATTCCAGAAGAGATAGTAGAAAAGACTTCACTTCGATACGAGGAAGCTTTTTATCGTTTAACTGGCAGCAAGTTCTAATACAGGGAGAATAAGACCATGGCAAAGATTGTTGTAGACGTAATGTTGAAGCCTGAAATTCTTGACCCACAAGGAAATGCTGTTGCATCTGCACTGCCACGCCTTGGTTTTACTTTTGCCACATCGGTACGTCAAGGAAAACGATTTGAGATTGAAGTTGTGGGTGATCCAACTCCTGCACAGTTAGCTGAAGTAGAAAAAGCTGCTGAAGTCTTGCTGTCAAACCCAGTAATCGAAAACTATGTTGTAAGAGTTGAAAAATAATGCGCGTTGGGGTTATAACTTTTCCAGGAACCCTTGATGATCGTGATGCTGCGCGCGCAGTTAACGTAGGCGGAGCAGAAGCTGTGTCTCTCTGGCATGCTGACGCCGATCTAAAAAGCGTTGATGCAGTTATTTTGCCTGGGGGTTTTTCCTATGGCGACTATTTGAGATGTGGTGCAATCTCACGCTTTGCACCTGTCATGAATTTAGTCATTGAAGCAGCAGAAAAAGGTATGCCAGTTTTAGGAATCTGCAACGGGTTTCAAGTTTTGTGCGAGTCACATCTATTACCAGGTGCGCTAACACGTAACTCTGATCTTCACTTTTTGTGCCGTGATCAAGAGATTGAGATTACTAATACACAGACCGCCTGGACTTCATCGTATTCAGTTGGGCAAAAGATTGTTATCCCATTAAAAAATGGTGAAGGCTCTTTTCAGTGTGATGATAAAACTCTGGCGCAGTTAGAGGGAGAAGGTCGTGTTATAGCTAGATATGTTGGGCAAAACCCCAATGGTTCACGGAATTTAATCGCTGGAATTTCCAATGCTCGCGGAAACGTAGTGGGGCTTATGCCGCACCCAGAGCACGCTATTGACCCTTTAACTGGCCCAACAGCACAAGGCCTTGGCTTTTTTACATCGATTTTAAATGACATGGTGAAGTGATGGCACTCGATACTGTTGCAATTGCTCAAACGACACCAGAAGCCATCCAACCTTATGCGCAACTGGGTTTGAAGCCCGATGAATATGCACGTATAAGGCAGATTTTAGGTCGCCGCCCAACATCCTCTGAACTAGCCATGTATTCAGTTATGTGGTCAGAGCACTGTTCTTACAAATCATCAAAAGTTCACTTAAAACAGTTTGGTGATAAAGCACCAAAGTCTGATGCACTACTAGTTGGTATCGGTGAAAATGCAGGTGTTGTCGATGTTGGACAGGGCTATGCAGTAACTTTCAAAATTGAGTCCCACAACCACCCATCTTTTGTAGAGCCCTACCAAGGTGCAGCAACGGGTATAGGCGGAATCGTTCGCGATATTTTAACAATGGGCGCACGGCCTGTTGCGGTAATGGATCCACTTCGATTTGGTCCAGCCGATGCGCCTGATACTCGGCGTGTATTACCGGGAATCGTTGCAGGTGTTGGTGGATATGGAAACTGTTTAGGTTTACCAAATATCGGTGGAGAAGTTATTTTTGATGAAACGTATTCAGGTAATCCTTTAGTAAATGCCTTATGTGTTGGAGTAATGAAGCACAGCGATATTAAATTAGCTAAAGCGGCAGGTGCCGGTAATTTAGTTGTTTTGTATGGTGCTAAGACTGGTGGCGATGGAATCGGTGGAGTATCAGTCCTTGCATCCGAAACTTTTGGTGCTGGTGGTTCCACAAAACGCCCAAGTGTTCAAGTTGGCGATCCATTTGTAGAGAAAGTACTCATTGAATGCTCACTTGAAATCTTTGCCGAAGATTTGGTTGTTGGAATTCAAGATCTAGGTGGAGCCGGACTTTCATGTGCCACTAGCGAACTTGCTTCTGGTGGCAGTGGGGGCATGAAAGTAGCCCTAGATAAGGTTCCTTTGCGGGATCCATCACTTTCACCCGAAGAGATTCTAATGTCAGAGTCACAAGAACGTATGTGTGCAATTGTTGAACCTGAAAAACTTGCACGATTCTTAGAGATTTGCGCAAAATGGGACGTCACTGTTACTGCTATTGGTGAAGTCACTGATGGCGATCGTTTAGTGATTACATGGAATGACGAAATTATTGTCAATGTTCCACCACGTACAGTTGCCCACGAAGGTCCTGTTTACAACCGACCAATGGCTCAACCGGCGTACATCGATGACGTGAACTCACAAACTGTGAAAGTTCCGATTCCTAATACAGCGGCAGAGATTAAAGCAACAGTTTTGGAACTTGCAGCTACTCCTAACTTGGCTGATAAATCCTGGGTTACATCGCAGTATGATAAGTATGTTCAAGGCAATACCATTCAATCGCAGCCCGATGATTCGGGAATGGTCCGAATCGATGAGTGCACACATTTAGGTGTTGCTATATCAACCGATGCAAATGCCAACTGGTCATATTTGAATCCCTATCAAGGCGCGAAGTTAGCTTTAGCTGAAGCGGCACGAAATATCGCTACTGCAGGTGCGCGACCATTAGCAGTCACCAACTGCCTTAACTTTGGTTCACCTGAAGATCCTGGTGTCATGTGGCAGTTCGCTGAATCTGTGCGCGGCTTAGCCGATGGATGTTTAGAGATGGGCCTGCCAGTTACTGGTGGAAATGTTTCTTTCTACAATCAAACAGGTGCTGTTGCAATTTTGCCAACTCCAGTAATTGGTGTCTTAGGTGTTATCGATGATGTTCGAACACGAACTCCGATGAGTTTTGAAAGTGCTGGCTTAGATCTTTATCTTCTTGGTGATACACATGCTGATCTTGCTGGAAGTGAATGGGCTTTCATGCATGGACAGCGAGTGGGTCAATCACCAACTGCTGATTTAGCCCGTGAAATGCGCCTTATAGAGGTACTTCTAGCTGGTCGAGTAGAGAAGATCTTTAGCGCAGCGCATGATTTAAGTCAGGGTGGACTATCTGCAGGTCTTACCGAAATGGTCTTGCGTCACTCAGTGGGTGCGACTATCACTCTTGCAGATGTTGGAATCTCTTTATTGAGCGAAAGCCCAGGACGCGTCATCGTGGCAATTGAGCCAAGCAAAACCGATGCGCTGTCTTCTCTTGCCGCTAAATATCAGATAACACTATCCAGATTGGGAACAACTGGCGGGAACGCGTTACGAATTAATGATGCAGTGATTTCTCTTGATGAACTTCGTACTGCCCACACCGCAACCTTTCAGAAACTCTTTTGTTAAAGTCGATGCGCGATCCTAAAACTTTAGAGCAAGTTAAGCGCACGCTTGCACTTTTGACTGCTAAGGCCCCTGGACGCGCAATTGAAGTACGCGTGCCACCATACGCAGCGGTGCAATGCGGAGATGGTCCGCTACATACGCGGGGTACACCTGCTAATGTCGTCGAAATGAATGCCCAGACGTGGCTTGCTCTTGCCGCCGGGGAAATTTTATGGAGTGAAGCCCTCAACAACGGCGCGATTACCGCTTCAGGAGTGCGTGCGGATTTAACACAGTATTTACCGCTTAGGATTACTTCATGAGCCGGCGTCCAGATGGATTGTTAAATCACAATATTTTGGATGCCGATAAGGGCCCACAAGATGCGTGCGGAGTTTTTGGCGTATGGGCTCCTGGAGAAGAAGTTGCAAAGTTAACTTTTTACGGTTTGTATGCACTGCAACATCGTGGACAAGAGTCTGCCGGAATTGCAACAAGTGACGGAAAGCGAATTCTTGTATATAAGGACATGGGACTTGTATCGCAGGTATTTACCGAAAGTGATTTAGCAACATTGCCGGGAGATTTAGCTATCGGGCACTGTCGTTACAGCACGACAGGATCGAGTACGTGGGTGAATGCCCAACCAACACTGCGCCCAACTAAGTATGGAACGCTGGCTTTGGCCCATAATGGCAACTTAACAAATACTGGCGAGTTAGCTGAACTTGTTCAAAAACTTGAGCCAACAACTAGCCGTGATCGTGGTGCAACTACCGATACCGAGATTATGACCGCGCTAATTTCATTACAAAATGAGAAAAATGTAGAAGCAAGCGCAATTTCAGTATTACCGCAGCTAGAAGGTGCTTTCTCTTTAGTCTTTATGGATGAGCACACACTGTATGCAGCGCGTGATCGCCATGGTGTACGGCCACTAGTGCTTGGCAAACTTGAAACTGGTTGGGTAGTTGCTTCAGAAAGCGCAGCGCTAGATATTGTCGGCGCAGCATTTGTTCGTGAAATCGAACCTGGGGAGTTCATTGCAATCGATGAAAATGGAGTCCGCTCGCAACGTTGGGCAGTAGCCGAACCTAAGGGTTGTTTATTTGAATATGTTTATCTCGCACGGCCAGATACATTAATTGCAGGTCAAGGAATTCATGTCACGCGAGTGGCAATTGGTGAACGTCTTGCCAAAGAGGCACCAGTCGAGGCCGACTTAGTTATTCCAGTTCCTGAATCTGGAACTCCAGCGGCGATTGGTTATGCCAAAGGTTCGGGAATTCCATTTGGGATTGGCTTGGTCAAGAACTCCTATGTTGGACGAACATTTATTCAACCATCACAAACAATTCGCCAACTGGGTATTCGATTGAAACTGAATCCCTTGCGCGAGATTATTGAAGGTAAGCGCATCGTTGTGGTCGATGATTCGATTGTTCGCGGAAACACCCAACGTGCAATCGTTCGAATGCTTCGTGAGGCGGGAGCTCGTGAGATTCATGTTCGTATCTCGTCGCCTCCAGTTAAGTGGCCTTGTTATTACGGAATTGACTTCGCAACCAGAGCTGAGCTAATTGCCAGCGGTTTAGAGATTGAAGAAATTCGTCGCTCTATAGGTGCCGACTCGCTGGGGTATGTCTCACTTGAGGGCTTGATTGAGGCCACCCAGATTGAGGAAAACAAGCTATGTTCAGCGTGTTTTACTGGCATATATCCAATTCGCATCCCAGCCGATATGTCAGAAGGCAAGATGCGTCTTGAAATCAGCGAAGTGCACAGTCACGAATGAGCACATATAAGGATTCAGGTGTCGATATCGATGCAGGCGATCGCGCCGTTGAATTAATGAAGGCATCGATTGCTAAAGCTTCACGCGCTGAAGTTGTAGGAAGTATCGGTGGGTTTGCCGGGCTCTTTGATGCAAGCGCTTTAAAAAGTATGAAAAAACCTTTGCTAGCAACATCAACAGATGGTGTTGGCACTAAGACTGAAATCGCACGAGCCATGGGCAAGTACGACACAATCGGCGAGGACTTGGTTGCCATGGTTGTTGACGATCTAGTTGTTTGTGGTGCAGAGCCTTTATTTATGACCGACTACATCGCAGTTGGAAAAGTATTTCCAGATAGAGTCGCTGAAATCGTTGCAGGAATTGCTCGTGGTTGCGCGAAAGCAAACACCGCGCTGATTGGTGGCGAAACCGCCGAACATCCAGGCTTACTTGATGAAGATGAATTTGATATTGCTGGAGCTGCAACTGGTGTCGTCGATTCAGATAATCAATTAGGTGCCCATTTAATACACAATGGCGACGTACTTATTGCCATGCCATCAAGTGGTTTTCATGCCAATGGTTTTTCGCTCGTGCGTCACATTATTAAGAGTAAAAATTTGAGTTTGCAAGCTCACGTGAGTGAGTACGGCAAGAGTTCCGGTGAAGTATTTCTAGCTCCAACCGAGATCTACGCACTAGATTGTTTAGCCCTCATTAAATCTATGCCTGGGCAGTTGCGCGCTTTTTCTCACATTACTGGTGGAGGAATTGCCGAAAATACTGCGCGCGTTATTCCAGATCATTTATGTGCGACTTATGAACGTTCAACGTGGTCGCTGCCAGTCGAGATGGAGTTCATGGCATCAATGGGTGGAGTTCCCCAGATTGATATGGAGCGAACCTGGAACTGCGGAATCGGCATGACTGCCATCGTGGCTCCAGAGGCGGCCGACCTAGCTATCGCCTCACTAGCGGCCCGGGGCATGAAAGCCTGGGTCGCTGGGCGTGTAAGTCCGCGTCAGGGCTCGGATTTACGCTCGACTTTGGAGGGCAGGTACGGGGCGCGATAGCCTACGCCTCTGAGAAATAGACAGGTAAGGAGGTCGCTTTATGGGTCGCGGCCGAGCAAAAGCAAAGCAAACCAAAGTTGCGCGGGATTTGAAGTACAACGCACAAGACATGGATCTTGATCGCCTCACTAAAGAACTACATGGCGAAGTTGATCCCTCGAAAAATAGAGATGATGACGATCCCTTCGCTGAGGGCAATTACATCCCACGTGCGTGAGACCAACTCCGTACGTCGCTTCACTTCGTATCTACGAGCCGCTTTCAGCATTTGAACCTGCCGATCGTTTACGTTGGCAAGGCATTGATATCACCGATGAAAGTATTCTTCGCGAAGAAGAGTTAGCTCTTCTTCGAGTTGTTGTTCCTGAACCTCCAGTTGGTCGCCCCGATGGAGTTCATATTCTTGAAGTTGATGGCGAGAGATATGTCAGCCCATGGTCAACTGCAACTAGATGTTGGGCAGCCTTAGATAACTTTAAAGATTCATTACCTAGCACCGTCGTTCCATTTTTTCTTACTCCATCGATGGAAGATGTAATAACTGCGGGTGTAGATTTATTAGAAGACAAAGTTCCACATATTCTTAATGAAACGTGGATTATTCCACCTCGTTGGTTTTTACTTTTCGTACCTGAGGAACGATATAGAGGAGAAGATGCTCACGGTTTAATCACACACTGCCGAACAACAATTTCACTCGCAAAGAATCGGGCTCAATCGGCTCATGAAACCGTCGTAGCCGCTTTTGGTGAGGGACCAGTAGAGCAAGATCTTGAAAATTTGCTTGCGTGGCTTGAAATGTTTCATCCAAAATCCTATGTCGAACTAGATTACGGCGGATTAGCTAACTATCTTGATAAATCTCTTCGCGATAATGGCCATAAAGGTTTAGAAGACGACACTTCTATTGAAGATGTTTTGCACTCCATAGTTGGCCTTGCAGCTGCCGATGGAATGCTGGCGGGTCAAGGATATGAACGACTTATGTCGCGTTGGCGCAATGTACAGGGCCTTGAATCAGCCAATTAACTCTTCGAAAGATATTGCTTTGCCCACTTTTACTCGCAATACTTGCCCACCAGCTTAAAAAGAAGGGGAGAGAATGAGCCGTTTACCTGATGCTGAAGTTCTTCTTACCCCCAAAGAGGTTGCCGCTAGATTTCACGTAAACCCTAAGACTGTTACACGCTGGGCCAAGGCCGGAAAGTTAACTGCCATTAGAACCTTAGGTGGGCATCGCCGTTATCGCGAGTCAGAAGTCTTAGAGCGTTTACGTGAGTACAAAGAGAGTACAAATTAAAGATAGTATTGGCCCATGGCCGATGACAAGAAACCCGCAGATGATGCTCGCGCAAAGTTTTTAGAAGCGCTAGAAAAAAAGAAGCATAAAAACTCATCGCTTCCTGGAAGTGGCAACTCATCTGGACCTAAGGTCGGCGGGGCGCAAGCGGGCGGGGCACCAGCTCCACGTTTTCAACGCAAGTCAGGTCCTTCAGGCTCTGCTGGCTAATAAGTTTTACAACAAACCGCGACGCTTCAACAACGGCTCGATCTTTGAATCGCGTCCTCTAAAGTTTCTAAACATCTGCATCGAATCAATAGAACCGCCGCGACCTAACAACGTATCTCTAAAGTGATCGCCATTTTTGCGTTGTAAGCCACCGTTTTCTTTGAACCAATCAACAGTGTCGGCATCTAGAACTTCTGACCAGATGTATCCGTAATAACCAGCTGAATAGCCACCATCGAAGATGTGTGAGAAGTAAGTAGAACGATATCTTGTTGGCACGGGTGCAAAATTAAGGCCGTAATCAGCCAGCGCTTTAGCTTCAAAAGCTTCTACATCAGTTACACCGGCAGCCTCTTCACTAGTTAATGAGTGCCACGCTAAATCCAGAACCGCTGCAGCTAAGTAACTAGTAGTGGCAAAGCCCTCATTAAATGTTGATGCGGCGTTCAAACTATCTACCCACTCTTGTTGCATAACTTCACCTGTCTCATAGTGGCGTGCGTAGTTATTGAGAACCTCTGGCCACATAATCCACATCTCATTAACTTGTGATGGGAACTCCACAAAGTCGCGCTGCACTGCGGTACCCGAAACACGTGGATATTTCACTTGCGAGAGCAATCCGTGAAGAGCATGACCAAATTCGTGGAACAACGTTGTTGTGAAGTCCAAAGTAAGAAGTGCAGGCTGGCCTGCGGGGGGCTTAGGAATATTGAGGTTATTCACCACGACTGGAAGTTGGTTGAGCAAGAAATTCTGCTTAACTAATGAGTTCATCCATGCTCCACCACGCTTTGAATCACGTGTAAAAAAGTCACCAATAAATAGACCAAGGGGGCTTCCATCTTCGTTACTGACTTCAAAAGCGCGGGCCTCTGGATGGTAAGTAAGTAAATCTGGGCGCTCCTTAAAAGTTATGCCAAAGAGTTTGTTAGCGGCAAAAAAGACGCCATCATGGAGAACTCGCTCTAGCTCAAAGTACGGCTGCATTTTTGCCGTATCGATACTGTATTTTTCTAAGCGAACTTTTTCGGTATAGAAACCCCAGTCCCAACTTTCAATATCACTGCCAGCTGATTTCCTTAGATCTTGCGCCTCTAACTGTGCATTCTTAACGGCCGCAGGGGCAATCTTCTTAAGCATGGCGTGAATATTCCTTGGATTCTGGGCTGTTTGTACCGCAGTAATGTGCTCGGCATGTGAATTTACGCCAAATAACTGGGCACGCTCTGCGCGTAACTTAACCATTTCAAGAAGTATCTTCTTATTGTCATTGGCGTTGTTTTGATTACCTTTTTGTAAAGAGGCTTGCATAATGCGTTTGCGTAAATCTCGGTTAGTGAGTGAATCTAGAAGGGGATTACCAGTGAAGTTAACTTGGGCAAGTAGCCACTTTCCAGAGAATCCTCGCTCACTCGCCGCTGTAGCTGCAGCAGTAATTTGATTCTGCGTTAATCCATCTAACTCTTCGGCAGAATCTACAACTATGGCCAAATCATTTGTATCGGCAAGTAAGTTTTTAGAGAACTGTGTTGAGAGTTTAGATAGTTGGCCGTTTAGTTCAGTCAATCGAGCACGTTGTGCATCACTTAAATGCGCACCAGCCTGAATTAAATCTTTATAATACTTCTCGAGCAACCAAGAATCTTCACTGCTTAAGTTCAAAGATTCTCGGTTATCAAAGAGCCCCTTGATACGGGCAAAGAATTCTGGATTCAGCATGATTGCATCGTGATGGGCTGAAAGCTTAGGAGCAATCTCTCCTCGCATGGCCTCCAGAGCATCATTTGTATCACTTGAGGTTTTATTAAAGAAGACCAAAGAAACTCGCTCAAGAATCTTGCCACTTCGCTCTAGCGCAACGATTGTGTTCTCAAAGGTTGCAACCCCTGGTGCATTAAGGATCCCTTGAACTTCAGCTAACTGTTGCTGCATTCCGGCCTCAAAAGCAGGAAGGTAGTGCTCCTCTTTAATTAAAGAAAAGGACGGCAACTCAAAAGTAAGCGTGCTTGGATCTGCGAATGGATTAGCGTCAAGGTTTGTCATGACGCCAAGCCTATCGATTTGTAATTAGTGAGGGCGGCGGCGACGCTGACTTGAGTTAGGACGCGGGCGCTTATTGCCACCACTGCGTACCGACTTTTCAACGATTGGCACGATGTATGGAACACCTGATGGCTCCTGCGCGCCAGTAATCTTCATAAGTTCAGTGCTCAATGGAGTTACACCTACAAACTTTGGAGTTACTCCTGCGCGAGATGTTAAACCACCGATGGATTTTTGCTGCTTGGTCGTTGCGATTGTTACAACAGTTCCGGCCTCACCTGCACGTGCAGTACGACCTGCGCGGTGAAGATAATCCTTGTGATCTGTTGGAGCATCAACATGTACAACTAATGAGATTCCATCAACGTGAATACCACGTGCAGCGACATCAGTTGCAACTAGAGCAGCATTTACCGACTCCTTGAAAAGTGCAAGAGTACGAGTACGAACAGCCTGCGTTTTTCCACCGTGAAGTGCGCCTACTGCAACACCAGCATATGCCAGTTTGTCAGCTAAGCGATCCGCGCCTCGTTGTGTTTTAACGAACATGATTGTCTTACCGTTACGCGCAGCGATTTGATTAGTGATGTCATCTTTATCGCCCGGGTTCATTACAAGTACGAAGTGCTCCATAGTTGAAACAGAGGCACGGTCGTTTTGTAGTGAGTGGGTCTTAGGATTCTTTAAGTACTGGCGAACCAATGAATCAACGCCACGATCAAGCGTTGCCGAGAACAACATACGCTGTCCATCTAACTTGGCTTGATCTAAAATCTCTTTAACAACAGGCAAGAAGCCCATGTCAGCCATTTGATCGGCTTCATCAAGGACAGTTATCTCTAACTGATCTAACTGAACTTCACCCTTATTAAGTAGATCGATCAAGCGACCAGGTGTTGCAACCAAGATTGCAGTTCCACGGCGCATCGCAGTGATCTGCTTTGCATAGGACATTCCACCTGCAACGACAACTGATTCATGACCAATTGAACGTGCGAGTGGCATTAAAACCTCATCGATTTGCTGTGCAAGTTCGCGTGTAGGCGTAAGTACTAGCGCCAATGGCTTATGTGGCTTAGCCACCTTGCCATTGAGGTTGTTTAGCAGAGCTAAACCAAAGGCAAGTGTCTTACCTGAACCAGTTTGTCCGCGACCCAAGATATCAAAGCCAGCGAGTGCATCTGGCAACGTAGCAATTTGAATTGGGAATGGATGCATAATTCCCTGCTTAGAAAGGGCATTCACTAGCGGTGCTACAACCCCAAGATCACTAAACGTTGTTGTGATTTCAGTAAGAGGAGTCGCATCAATCAAGTTAGCGTCAGCTAAATTTGTTGAGATGTAATTATCATCTGCGCCGAAGTCCACGGCTGCATTGGTGTGAGTCTTTGACGAGTGCTTGAAATCATCACGGGCATATGCCGGTGAATCATTGCGACGGTCACGAACGGGCCGTGTTGCACGAAAATTAGCTGCACGAGTATCAGGTGCTTCGCTGCGCTTCTTAGGGCGGGTTGGATCGAACTTTTCAACTTTACGCGGAACAAAGTTTGGACGACCATCATCGGTACGAGAAACTTTCGCTACGGCAGCATCACGACGATTTGTTGGACGAGTATCTGATTTTTTGTAATCAGTTTTCTTGAAATCTTTCTTTTCGTACTCAGGCTTTTTATTTTCAGGCTTGACGTACTCTTTTTTCTTGTACTCAGTCTTTTTAAAATCTGGCTTCTTTTCGATTGGACGCTTAGTGCGCTCTTCGCGAGCAGCCACAAACTTCTTTGCGCGACTCTCAGGCTTTTGTGAATATTCAATGCGTGCCTTGCGCTCTTCTGGAGCCTCAATTGGGCGTGGCTTTGACGCTGTTTTTTCTTGGAAGCGCTTTGCACGCAACTTCGAACGATCAGTTAAACGAACCTCTTTTTTAGAGACCGTTGTTGGATCGGCATCTGAGTAGCGACGTGAAGTCGTAGGTTTTGCCGCCGCTCCCTTACGCGCATTCTTTTCAGCGGTTGTGTGGCGAGCTTTAGGATCAGCGGCTTTAAATGCAGCTGCCTTCTTTGTTCGCTTTGGCTTACCGACAGATGCGGCGCGACGGGCTTTTCCGGGCGCGGGAGTACGTGGTTGTAGAGACATAGAAATGCATACCAATCGAGACGACAAGCGCGTCTCGGGTGTGACTGGCGCTCATTGGCCGTCAGGGTGGTGATAAGACTCGCAAGTAGCGCTGCATGTGCGGCGCTTAGAGGGAAGTTCTTTGATGCGGTTGCATCAACATGGGAAATTCTACCCTGAATTATTGCAACTCTTTACCACGGGGTTCGTCGGCTAATTTTTCAAGATCGGGGCGTGGAATTTGGGGAATATCCCCTTTAATTAAGCGGCGCCATAAGTAAAAAGATAGGGCGGCAAAAAATGGCCACTCAAATGTATACACCCATGCGCGCCAATTGCCGCTTTGCGCCCGTCCAAATTCAAACCATCCAGCCCATAAGCAGAATGGAACTACAACAAACAACGAGATATTTAGTATGCGTTTTTGCTTATTAGTTACAGGCGGAGTTTCCGAGTTATTCGTGACCCAATCGGGTGCTTCAAACTCTTCACGATTAGCCATTTTCTGCAGCAATCTGGGCATCGATATCTCTTGACTTTTTTTCTTCAGATTTTATCCAGTGGAAAACTGCAAATGACATCCAGACAGTATCGATAATCATCGCACCAGCCCACATAAATGAACCACCTTGGCGTTGATCATTGAGCGAATACATATTGTCGTATAACGAACCTGGAGCGGTATAGATAAAGAAGCCAGTCAATGTTTCTGGCACCATCATTAAGAAAAGCGAGATCACTGCTAACGCTGGTGAAATGCGACGGTTAACTAAGTTGCGGTCTAACAAATTAAAGTAGAAGAAGTATGGCAGTAGTAAATACAGTGGTACTTCGATAAAAGTATGCGCCCAAGGATTGTCCATAATGAACTTATGAGGCACCGGTAAGTGCACACCAATCATTAAGGCGGCATAAGTAAGCCAACTAAACATGGGATTTGTAGCTGCTTTAAAGTATCTATTGTTGGGATGAAATGAGCTAGGAGCCCCAAGAACTAATAACGGCCCAGTAATCATCATTAAAGTGATGTGTTGAACCATGTGTAAAGAGAAATAATCCATTGCACGAGCGCCAATTGGCGTAATGATGACAGCGAGAGCGCTGAGAATCCCTGTATAAAAGAATGCCTGTTGGCGTCTAGTGATTAAGGCTTTGGGTAGGCGCGCATACAAGTAGGTGAGTAATAAAATCGGCAGAAGAATCTCTGGGGCTAACTGCCACGAGCCCCAGATCGCAATGTTGTGATGATTCATCTCCATAGGTGCTGAAGATTAGCCCTCGCATACTGCCCCGTACTAGTGAAAATCGCCGCCGCATATCCTTTCTATTTATGGCGCTTAGGTCTACCCTGCTAGGAA
>QYPG01000033.1 GCA_007279945.1 Streptomycetaceae bacterium
AAGACCATGCAGTTGGCGCTTGAGAGCTGCTCGCTCGAGTCAACGGGTAGGTTGCTTGAATCTGTAAGTAATTACAGATCTAGATGGATGGTGATCCCTCGCAAGAGGACAGGATCCGGCTTATAGGGCGACTCTTCTTTAAATTAGTGATTAGTGGCCATTTCCCGTGCGGAGATGGCCACTTTTCTTTTACAACTCTCTGCACAACCTAACAAGAATTTATGATTTTATGTGGGCAAAAACGTGGGCATGTGGGCAAAAACGCGGGCATACTTTCTTACTAGACAACGAAGGAGTATCTATGAAATCAATGACATGCAATCAGCTCGGTGGTGCTTGCGAAGAAGTTTTTTCTGGTGAAACTTTCGATGATTTGGCTAGCCAAAGCCAACAACATGGCAAAGAGATGTACGGGGCAAATGATGGTCCCCACATGGCAGCAATGGGCGCCATGATGGAGCTCATGAAGTCTGGCGAAATGGATTCATGGATGGCTGCACGTAAGGCAGAGTTCGAGGCACTTTGAGCCACAAAATATTCGAGATGCCTGTGGCCGATGTCTACGTTCACTATGTGAATAAGGTAGAACGAAAAGATCGCACAGAAGCAGAACTCGTCAAAGTAATCACATGGCTTACAGGTTTTGACTCAAAGACCCTAAAGAGTCATCTGAAGAAGCAGACTACCTTCAAGGAATTCTTTAAGGCTGCAAAGATTCATCCCAATGCAAAGCAAATAACCGGGTCTATCTGCGGCGTAAAAATTATTGAGATTGAAGACCCTTTGATGAAGAAGATTCGCTACATGGATAAGTTGGTTGATGAGCTTGCCAAGGGTCGTCCGATGGAAAAGATACTTCGATCCGGCTTATAGGGCGACTCTTCTACTTTTTTAGTTTGTCGATACGATTGAAGTATGAACAAGTCAATATTCGTTAACCTTCCAATCGAGAATCTGACTAATTCGGTTGAATTCTTTTCCGCTCTTGGTTTCACATTTAATCCTCAATTCACGAGCGAAGATTCAACATGCATGGTCATTGGACCAGAGAATTTTGTGATGCTCCTAGAAAAGGCAAAGTTTTCTACCTTCATTGATAAGCCAATCGCCGATAGAGGTTCTGTCGGAGCGCTTATTGCCCTCTCATGTGAATCGATTGATGAAGTCCGCAATCTCTGCGAGAAAGCGTTTTCGTTAGGAGCGCGCAAATATAAAGAGCCAGATGAGTACCCGTTTATGTTCGGTTGGGGCTTCGAAGACCTCGATGGGCATATTTGGGAACTTTTCTGGATGAACCCTGAGCATGTTCAATAATTATTCAAAATGATGCATAAGATCTTTGAAATGCCAGTTGCAGATGTTTACGTTCATTATGTAAATAAGGTTGAGCGCAAAGAACGCACCGAGACTGAGTTAGTAAAAGTAATTTCATGGCTGACAGGATTCGACTCAAAGACACTCAAAGGTCACCTGAAGAAGCGGTCGACATTTAAGGAATTCTTCAAGGCTGCAAAAATCCATCCAAATGCGAAGCTAATTACTGGCTCCATCTGTGGTGTGAAAATTGATGAAATTGAAGATCCTTTGATGAAGAAGATCCGCTACATGGATAAGTTGGTTGATGAGCTTGCTAAGGGTCGCCCCATGGAGAAGATCCTTCGATCCGGCTTGTAGGGCGACTCTTCTTCACATAGTAGTTACTGCGAGTAACCAAGTACTTATGCCATAATTAATGTAACAACGGATTGGTAGTGATTGGGACTTGGTTAATAACCAGGTCCCTTTTGCTTCCCACACTCTTTTTTATCCACAAGCAGTTCCATTTAAAAATTTCGTGAGCTGGTAAATGCGTAACTTCGCTCCCGTGTTGGGGGCGTGTTGTAATTGGCAGCCTAACTGATTACCAATCCGTTGGAGCGGGTTCGAACCCCGTCGCCTCCACCACAGTCTTAACTGTTTCAATTCGATCTATTGGTAATGGTCAAATGAGTTGGCGCAGATTTGCATGGGAGGGCCTCGAGAGATCGGGGCCCTTTCCAATTCCTTTGGCTTATAGGGCAACTCTTCTTATTTAATGTCTAGAGATTTTAGAACTGCCATGAGGACATCTCTTTTAGAAGAATTGGTTTCTTGGACAGTTCCTGTTGCACCTTGAGCTGCCAATCCAGCAAAGCCATGAACCATGCTCCAAGCAATCATGGGAGCCGTCCTAAAGTTCTTATCTGACAAGCAGCCAAATTACTTGTAAAGAATAAGTCGCAGCTAAATGGCGATGTGGTCTTTATGTTTCAACCCGGTGAAGAAGGCTTTGATGGTGCTGGACATATGATCAAAGAAGGCGTCCTAACTGCAAGCGGAAAAAAAGCAGATGCAACGTACGGTATTCACGTTATGTCATCGGCAATTCCACAAGGATCTTTCACGACTAAAGCTGGCACCATGATGGCCTCTAGTGATGAGTTACATGTAACTGTGGTCGGCATGGGTGGACATGGATCACAACCTCACACCGCCAAGGATCCCATTCCAGTCGCCGCTGAAATGGTTAGCGCTCTGCAACTATTGATTACTCGTTCTTTCAACGCCTTTGATCCGGTTGTCATTACTGTTGGTCAATTTCATGCTGGCACTAAAGCGAACATAATTCCAGATACTGCAGAGTTCCAAGCCACGATTCGAACATTCTCGGCTGAGAATAGAACTCGCATTCAAGCCGAGGCAGTTAGCTTATGCAACTCAATTGCTGAGGGTTATGGCCTTAAAGCGAACATTGATGTTATTGAACAGTATCCCGTTACGGTAAATAACGATGCACATTCTCACTTCGTAGGCACAGTAGTAACTGATCTCTTTGGCACTGAAGGATTTCTTGAAATGCCACACCCAGTTGCTGGAGCTGAAGACTATTCTCGAGTTCTAGAAGAAGTCACAGGCTCCTATGTGTTCCTTGGTGCATCTGTTGACCAAGACCCCACTAAGTCTGAAGTGAATCATTCACCTCGAGCTATGTTTGACGATGCCGTGCTGTATCGAGGTACTGCGCTGCTCAGTGAGTTGGCAGTTCGATCACTGAATGAAATGGTGTGAACGGTAGATGAACGCTCCGTTTTGAAAGTGCCTACTTAAGCCAGAGCCTTTATTATTCTCGGATGACATCAGAGAGCTCAGTAAATAAGCATCGTTGGCTAATCCTAGGAATTGTTTTAGCGGCAGAGATCATGGATCTCTTGGATTCCACAATTGTGAATGTGGCGGGTCCGTCGCTCAAAGATGAACTTGGCGCAACACCTTCGGCACTGCAATGGGTTATCGGGGGATACACACTAACTCTGGGTGCCGGTCTTGTATTAGGTGGTCGATTAGCTGATCGCTATTCACGTAGAAATGTATTTTTATTGGGCCTCGTTAGTTTCACGATTACATCTCTTCTCTGTGCGATTGCGCCAAATATTGAATCGCTCATTGCTTTTCGATTAATCCAGGGATTTGCTGGAGCGATGGTTTTGCCCCATGTTATTGGCTTTATTCGCGATGTATTTCCACCAGAAGAGCTGGGTAAAGCTTTTGCAGTTTTTGGTCCCGTATTTGGTCTGGGTGGAATTCTTGGACCAATCATCGGTGGATTCCTTATTGATGGAGACATCGCCTCAACTGGATGGCGCGCAGTATTTCTTGTCAACATCCCAATCGGTGTCATTAACATTGCACTTGCCTGGAAATATTTACCTAAACATGCCACTGATCATTCAATCAAAATTGATTTATTTGGCAGCCTATTAATTATGAGTTCATCGGCCTTGATGCTGCTTCCTCTCATTCAAGGACAAGAAGCCGGTTGGCCTCTGTGGACATTCCTATCGTTAGCTGCCTCGTTGTTTGGCTTTGGAATATTTGCACTTCAGCAACGGTGGGTAATCTCGCGTAAAAATACTCCTTTAGTTAATCCCGAAATTTTTAAGTCAAAGATCTACAACTTAGGACTTGCTGGAATCTTCACATTTTTCGCTGGCTTCACGGGTGTGTATTTGATTATTACTCTCTTCTTGCAAATTGGTGAAGGTTATTCAGCGCGCGGTGCGGGTATTGCCAATATTGCAATTGCTCTTGGTACCGCAATTGGCGGCGCACTCAGTGGTGCGGTTCTGGCCGATAAGTTCGGCACACGCGTTCTTCAAATGGGTGCATGTGCTCAAATTGTTGGTGCACTGCTTTTATTCTTTGCACTTCCCGATATGCAGTCTTTTGATTTCTGGCATATTGCACCGGGAATGCTGGTCTCTGGCTTTGGAACCGGACTAGTGGTTGCAGCCCTCTTTGATGCGATTTTGCTAGCTATTAAGGATGAATTGGTGGGCTCTGCCTCTGGCGTGTTGTCCGCGATTCAATCTATTGCTTCATCTGTAGGCGTAGCAATTTTCGGAACCATCTTCTTTAATAAAGTGACTACCGGTCAGATAGATCAAGGGTTCCGGAATGCCTTGTTGCTTCAAGTCGGATTGGTTTCGGTGTTTTTAGTTATTACTTTCCTCTTGCCAAAGAAGTCCATGGATAACACTGAATACGCGCACTAAACAAGTTTTCCCGTTTATTTGGTAAACCTTCTTATTTCTCAGCGATACCCTTGAGGTTAACCAGAGTCTTTGCCATAGCAATGGGAGACCATTCATATACTCGTACGAAATGAAACCACAAGGTAAATGGACTGCGGCGAGTATCTAAGTATTCAGTGACTTCAGTGGTGGTCGAGTCAATAGCTCGAAATTCATAGCGCCATCTATTTCGCATTATGTGATTCCAAGCGATTAATTCATTCTCCTTATATTCAACTACGGTATTGAGAATTCGATAGCGAACCTTTATCTTCATTTTCATTCCAAATTTTGAGCCCAATATCAATTTCTCAGGACCGACTGTTGACCCTTTGACCATCCCAGATCCATCAATAACTGGATGCATGTTTGGATTTGTAACTATGGCAAAGACTTTCTCAACCGGAGCATTAATAATGATGCGGGCGGCCTTTAGCTTTGGAATTCCAGTCTCGATTATCTCTGCTCTCATTGGGCTACTCTAAAACACCCTGATTTATTTCGCTACTGCTAGAATGAGGCATGCAATTAATCGAATCTATTGATAAATACAGGCAAGCTACTGATCTGTTTATTACAACAGCCTTAGGGTTAACTGCTACTGATTTAGATGCGCCATATCCTGACGAAATCGCAATCGCAATCGCAATTGCTGCAGTCTCTGGTCCTCGTCCCCATGCACGAATAGGTGATCTGACTACTGATCCACAAAAATTGTAATCAGTTGGGCTGATGCTGAATTCCGATAATTATGAACTGATCTGTTCAGGATGTAATCAATCTTGATTCACTCACCTTATTTCCATTTGAAAAATGGGAACGAATAATCTAGAATTCGATTAATTAAGGGGAGTACCTAGATACAGCTACCTCGTCAATACGGTGTAAGAACCCGGGGCGCTGGCCGATAATCGGTTAGGGAGACTTTGACCACGTTATTACTTACGCGCGTCAAGGGAGAGTTACATGAACGTATCACTAACGATTTGGTCATTAACTATTGGGTTGATAGCTACCCTGATCATTCTTGATCTTTTTACAACTAGTCGAAAAGCACATGATGTGTCGTTTAAAGAGGCAGCGGCCTGGACCGGTTTTTATGTCAGTACATCTGTCGCTTTTGGTCTGTGGGTTTGGAATCATTTTGGCCAAACTTTTGGGACTGAGTTCTTTGCCGCCTATCTAGTTGAGTATTCATTATCGATTGATAATCTATTTATATTCGTCATAATCTTGGCCCAGTTTGCGGTGCCAAGCATCTTCCACCAAAGAATTTTGCTGATCGGTGTAATCCTGGCGCTTATATTTAGAGCCATATTTATCTCAATCGGTGCAGCCGCTATTGCTAAGTTCTCTTTTACCTTTGTAATCTTTGGCGCAATTCTTGTATGGACTGGGGTCGGTTTATTTCGACATTGGGACGAAGATCCCGAGCCAAACGATAATTTAATGGTTCGAACAATCCGCTCGCGAGTAGCTATGGTTACAGAGTTTCATGGCTCGAAGCTCTTTATCAAGTTGGATAAGAAGCGCTTTGCTACTCCCATGTTTTTAGTCATCATTGCTATTGCGTCAACAGATCTGTTGTTTGCTTTGGATTCGATTCCAGCCACATTTGGTGTTACTTCCCAGACTTTCCTTGTCTTTACCGCAAACGCCTTTGCCCTCTTAGGTTTGCGTGCTTTGTACTTCTTACTCAAAGGCCTGCTTGAAAAATTGGTTTACTTATCGCTCGGGCTTTCCTTTATTCTCATGTTTATCGGAGCAAAGTTAATTCTGACTTATTTCCATGAGCTCTTCCATGATGTGCCAAAGATTTCAACACCTGTAAGTCTTGGAGTGATTAGCGGTATTTTGATCATCTCTACGATAGCAAGCGCGATCAAAACTAGTTCGGACTCAACAGCAAAAGCACATGCAGGGCGAATCACGGGAGGTAAGGTATATGAGAAAGAAAATAGCTAGCGGCTGGGCATTATTGCCATCTGGGGTGCGTAAAATTATTGCTCTAGTAATCGGTTCAACGCTCATCATTGTAGGTCTCTTGTTAATCATCCTTCCTGGACCATTCACAATGCCGCTAGTTATTGGGGGATTAGTGGTCTTAGCCCTTGAATTCACGTGGGCTGAGACGCTGCTTATTCGGGTAAAACATCATGGAAGTAAGATTTTGCCACGTACGGTATTTAAAAGGAAAAAATGAGGCTTGTGAGAAGTAGTTAGAGTGTGAATCGCTCTTAATTAAAGGCGACAAAGTTTCTATCGGGATTCAACATGGTGCTGATTGCATTAAGGGCTAAGCCCTGCCCCCATAGTTGAAGTCTGTCGCTACGAATCACGCTGTAACCAAATGGAATGAGTTGAAGCACCGTACCGGCACTGGTTCTCGTTAAAACTCCCGAAGAATCAACATACGTCAGCGCTGCCGCAATTGCTGTGCTACCGATTTGTGTCAGTTCACTGCTTATTTCAGGTAGATGACGCGCAGCGCGTACCATCGCCGAACCAATGCCTGCAGTTGCTGAACTCTCTAGGATGCCAGCATTTTCAACTTGATGATCAACTAGAACATCCCAAATTCCATAGTCAGGCAGCAAAGGAAT
This sequence comes from Streptomycetaceae bacterium, assembly GCA_007279945.1. Lineage (GTDB taxonomy): Bacteria > Actinomycetota > Actinomycetes > Nanopelagicales > Nanopelagicaceae > Planktophila. The sequence goes on from QYPG01000033.1 coordinate 7,193, forward strand.
TAATGCAGTTAGTTGTTGCTTCAGCGCCAGCTTTATGGGCGCAACAGTCTCTACATCAATTTTTAATTCTTGGCAGGCATCTAGAAACTCGACGGCAGATAAAGCCATCCAAGCATTTCCTCGCCCCCAGTAGTTCCATAGAGCTTCACCTCTGTGTGAACCATGTGCGAATAAATGTGTTTCGGAATTTCTCAGTAGTTCAATGTGAGCGACTAACTGCTTCCCAATAAATTCGACATAGTATGAATTCTTAGTTCCAACACCATGGTTAAGCAGGAAAGTTCCCATCATGTAGCACGTGTCTGCCCAAACACTCTCTGGCCAATGTTCGATAGCTCCATTTGCAGCGCGCGTAGCTGAAGCTGGAGCCATAATCCACTTTTCTAGCGAAGCGTTAGTGGCCGATGCATCAAGTGCGCCCGCTGCGTGCAAACGTGAACCCGCGGCACCCGGTGCGACATTATTTATGTGGCCAGAAGTTACTGCCGATTTGCTCGTGTACCAATCCAATAAACGTTGTGGAGGTTTTACTCCAAGAAGCTCGTGATAACGCACCTCGGCAAGTAGATAAACGCCTTCGCCCCATGACCACTGCGGTAAACCTGAACTCCACGTTGCATCGATAATTCGTGCTGCAGTCGCGTGTAGAAATTCAGTCGTTAAACTCTCTGGAAGAAGCGGCTTTAGGGGAGGTGTCTCCAGAAAACTCGACGTTGTATCTTCACCTGCCATTGCTATGCCTGAGACTTCGGTTCGATGCGCTTGCCCTGTATGACGTCGATCTTTAACTTCGCACCACTATACGAGGCATCAAAAATCGTGTCATCGGCTTTGAGAAGCACTGCTGGATTATCCAAGCGTGGCGGAACTTCTGGAAGACCTGCCATAAGCTGCTCACTCTTTCCATTAACATGAAAAGGATTAGCCCAAGAAAGTTCAAATCGCTTCTTGTTCTTCCATGAAATAGATAGTTCTTTCTCATCAAATTTCGGCTCACTTAGCTTGCGAACGAAAGTTTTGAAATCTTTATACTCTTTCTTATCACCAAGAATTGATACATACAGTGCACCGTTTCCGTTTGGTGACCACTCTTGATAAGCGGTGTCTCCACTCTTGAGCGGTGAGAATCCTCCAGGGGTTGCAACGGCGATATAGCCATTGCCAACGCGGCCTGCGATCCATGAACCTTTCTGCACAAACTCGTCCATCCATGGAGTTGGAAACCACAAGTGTGTGAAATCTGGAATCAATTGATCGTTGAGTGCATAAATTGCCAGAATGATATTTTCATACTG
>QYPG01000052.1 GCA_007279945.1 Streptomycetaceae bacterium
GCGACCTACCGCTTAGGAGGCGGTTGCTCTATCCACTGAGCTACGGGGACCTACATAGAAGGCAATCTTGTCATGGATTAAAGGCAGGGTTAGACTCAAGAATCTAACGAAAAGGATGTTATTTCCTCATGAGAGGCCACCAATGAAAGCGCTGGTTATAGGCGCGGGCGGAGTTGGCGCAGCAATAGTCAATATTGCCTCACGCAAAAGCTTTATTACATCAATGGTGGTTGCAGATCGAACTCTGTCTCGAGCCGAAGGCGCAGTAGCACGGGTCAAAGATTCACGTTTTTCTGCCGCCGAAGTTAACGCCGCAGAGTTAGAAGATCTGCGCGCCTTAATGCGAAAGGTCAAGCCTGACCTTGTTATCAATGCGGTGGATCCACGATTTGTTATGCCGATCTTTCTTGCATGTGAAATTGAAAATATTAATTACATTGATATGGCCATGTCGCTGTCGCGTCCACACCCTCACTATCCAAACTCTGAAACTGGTGTAAAGCTAGGCGATGAACAGTTTGCACGCGATTGGAACTGGAAAGAGCGCGATATTTTCGCTTTAGTTGGAATGGGCATTGAACCCGGTATGAGCGATGTCTTTGCCCGTTACGCATCAGACCATCTCTTTAGCCGTTTAGATTCAATAACAATTATGGATGGTTCTAATTTAACTGTAGAGGGCTACGAATTCGCACCATCCTTTTCAATTTGGACAACCATTGAAGAGTGTTTAAATCCACCATTGGTTTGGGAGGACGGTCGTGGCTGGTTTACTACTGAACCATTTAGCGAAATCGAAATCTTTGACTTCCCTGAAGGAATTGGACCGGTCGAGTGCGTGAACGTAGAGCATGAAGAAGTGGTTTTGATTCCACAAAAAGTCGATGCTAAGAAAGTTAATTTCAAGTATGGCTTAGGTGCGCAGTTCATCACAACTTTAAAAACAATTCATATGTTAGGTATGGATCGCAAAGAGCATGTTGATGTTCAGGGAATTTCAGTTTCACCGCGTGACTTGCTTGCAGCCTCACTTCCGGATCCAGCAACCCTTGGTTCACGTATGAAAGGTAAGACATGTGCTGGTGCTTTAGTAAAGGGTCTCAATAAAGCGGGCCAACCGTATGCGTGTTACCTGTACAACGTCGTTGATAATGAGTGGTCGATGAAAAATTATGGAGATCAAGCGGTGGTCTGGCAGACCGCAATTAATCCAGTTATTGCGATGGAGTTGATCCATACTGGAATCTGGAAACCCGAAGGTGTTGCAGGTCCAGAGTGGTTTAATGCAAAGCCTTTCTTAGATTTACTAGAGTCTTATGGAACTGAGTGGAAGATTCGCGATGAGGATCCAACTGGAATCGTTATTTAAATGAAGAGAGAGTTCGATGTAGTCATCATCGGTTCTGGTTTTGGTGGCTCCGTTTCAGCGCTGCGCCTGCGCGAAAAGGGCTATAGCGTTGCAGTAATAGAAGCTGGGCGACGTTTTGAAGACAAGGATTTTCCTAAGACATCCTGGCGACTGCGCAAGTTTCTCTTTGCCCCCGGCCTTGGTTGTTATGGAATTCAGCGCATTCATCTTCTGCCAGATGTTTTAGTTTTGGCAGGTGCCGGCGTTGGCGGTGGTTCACTCGTGTATGCAAATACTTTGTATCAACCAGGCGATGAATACTTTAACGATCCACACTGGGCAGGTATTACCGATTGGAAATCGGAGTTAGAGCCTTGGTTTGACCAAGCCCGACGCATGTTAGGCGTAACTGAAAATCCTTATTTTTCACCTAGCGATCAAGCGATGAAAGATGTTGCCGATGAGATGGGTGTTGGACATACATTTCAGATGGCACCGGTAGGAATCTTCTTTGGCGAAGGAAAGGGCGTTAAATCCGCTGATCCATTCTTTGGCGGAGTTGGACCTGAGCGCAGTGGTTGTCAGCAATGCGGTGCGTGTATGACTGGTTGCACATTCAATGCAAAAAATACTTTGCCCAAGAATTATTTGGGATTAGCTGAATCCGCAGGTGCATCTGTTTTCCCTATGACCACCGTTAAATCAATCAAGGAAAATAGCGATGGTACCTGGGTAATACATGCAGTTAAAACCGATGATCCCTTTGCATCGAACATCACATTTAAAGCTGGCCAAGTAATAGTTGCTGCTGGAACCTTTAATACCCAAAAACTTTTGCATGCCATGAAGCGAAAAAATCTGCCAAAATTATCTGACCACCTTGGAAATCTGTCGCGTACAAATAGTGAAGCACTCACTGGTGCCATGATGAAAGACACTTCCATTGATTTCAGCCAAGGTAGCGCAATAACCTCATCATTTTTCCCTGATGAGCACACACACATTGAGCCAGTGCGTTACGGGAAGGGCTCTAACTTCATGGGGCTTATGCAGACGATCATGACAGAAGGTTATGACTCTAAAACTCGACGTAGACACTGGTTGAAGCAGTTTGTAGCTCATCCTGCATTGCTTGGAAAAATTCTTAATGTGCGCCGATGGAGCCAGCGAACAGTAATCGCTTTGACTATGCAAAATGTAGATTCGTCTATAACCGTGCGGGGTAAGCGCGGTTTATTTGGCTGGCATTTGACCTCGACTAATGATCCGTTGAAACCTAATGCTACATACATCCCTATCGCTAATGAGGTTGTTATGCGCATTGCAGAAAAACACGGTGGCATCGCAGGTGGCCATATTGGAGATCTCATTGATGCACCTTTTACTGCTCACTTTGTGGGTGGATGCGTTATTGGCGATTCACCTGAACATGGTGTGATCGATCCTTATCACCGCGTGTATAACTATCCAACTTTGCACATCGTTGATGGATCAACAATCACGGCTAACTTAGGAGTGAACCCCTCTCTGACAATTACTGCGCAAGCTGAGCGTGCGTTATCCCTATGGCCCAATAAAGGTGAGATAGATTCGCGTCCTATCCAAGGCCAGGAATACATTCGATTATCCCCAACTGCTCCGCATAATCCCTTTGTCCCGAGCGGTGCTATCGGCCAACTAAAAATCAATTAGGAGAAAAATGCAGAGCTGGGCATTAGTAACTGGAGCAACATCTGGAATCGGTGAGAGTTTTACTCGCCTACTAGCTGCAAATAATTACAATATTATTTTAGTTGCTAGAGATTTAGAACGTATGGCCGAAAGAGCTCAGGCACTGCAATCAAAGTTTGGAGTAAAGACCCAGATACTTCAAGCCGATTTAGCAACTGAGATGGGATGTCAGTTGGTCGAAGATTTTCTCAGTCGTAATGAGATCGATGTCTTAATCAATAACGCTGGTTTTGGAATCAATAAGTCATTTACCGTCAGTAATTTAGACATTGAGCAAGAGATGCTAAATGTTTTGGTACGCACGCCTATGCGTCTGACGCACTGCGTCTTACCTTCGATGAAAGTGCGTGATAAAGGAATCATTATTAATGTCTCCTCCGTTGCAGGCTGGATCGCCGGCGGTACTTATAGTGCTTCAAAGTCATACCTGACCGTGCTCTCTGAGTCGCTCAATACCGAGCTGGCCGCTACAAAGATTCGTGTCAGCGCATTGTGTCCAGGCTTTACTCGCACCGAGTTTCACCAAAGAGGCAGAATGTCGATGCAAGCCTTACCCGCCTTTATGTGGCTAGATGCCGATAAGTTAGTAGCAAAGTCATGGAGCGATGCACTCGCAGGTAAGGCCGTCTCTGTTCCCGGCTGGCAGTATCGAGTTCTGACATTAATTCTGCACGTGGTGCCACGACCACTTGTTAGGAAAGTTGGAATGAATGTACGCATTAAACAGCGCCGTTAGAGGTAGTAATTCCAAAATTCACCGCCAATTTTGAGGATTTAGCGCGATTTAACAGGAGTTTTTAAGGTTGGTATCGCTACGATTGCTAAATAATTCAATGGAGGTTTTTAACATGCGTAAATTTACTTCTCTCACCGTGGCTCTCGTTGTTGCTGGCGGTGTCATGATTGCTGCCCCAGCCAGTGCCGCCGTCAAGATTAGTAACGGAGTCGCTTGCACCAAAGCGGGTGCCGTAAATAAGACTGCTAATGGCACCTATAAGTGTGCAAAAAACCCATTGACCACAAGCACTAAATTGACCTGGCTTTCAATCGACTGCCTCACGATGGCAGCCAGTTTCCTTACAGCTAAGGCAACGCTCCCTGCAGCAAAGATTTCTACAGATAAAGCTATCGCCGGCTTTAATGAGGAAATCGTTGCTCAAAATAAAGTTCTTGCAGATTCACTTGTTGAGATAGAGGCCTATAAAGTCAAGCTAGCAGAGACCAGCGCAAAGTTGGCTGCACTCAAGGCCGATACCGCTAACCTTGCTAAAAATAAGTTGAACATTACAGCCTATGAAAGTGCAGTCTCAAATTACACTAAGGCCATTGCAACCGTATCAAAGGTTTCAGGATCAACTGGTGCGGTTCAGCGGGCAATAACTCGTATCGAGAATTTTAAAGTCCAAGCGACTGCTTCTTATGAAAACCTCAAAGCTGATTTAACAAATGGTCTGGCTAACGCTCAACTGCTCTGCAGTAAGGGCTTCTAACCATTAATTTTTAGGCCATAGCCTCACTTTTTACGTCAAAGTGGGGCTTTCCCTATTTAAATACTTATTTACCCTGACTTAGATTGCCTAGATGCGCAATGGAATTATTCGAGCTCTAGCGCCTTTTCTTCTAGTAGTACACGTGGCATTAAGTATTTTTGGAAACCAGAAAGGGCAATTGAGCGAACTGTTTCTCTATAACGCAATTGTGCTCTTTGCAATTATTTCCGCCTTGCGTGCGCCGAAAATCACTGATCCTTTTGCACAGCCTCTAATCGCTATCGCCCTTTTCTTCTGGTTTTCTGGCTCACTTCTATCTAGTCTTTCAACTTTCAAAATTATTTTAATCTCAACTCAAACGCTTTCGAATATCGCCTACTTTCTATTTTATCCATCGGTAATTATTGGTATCTCTCGCCTAATTTCCCCCAGCAGGAAACTTTCCTTATTAGAAATCTTTGATGCCTCAATATTTGGGATCGGATTAAGCACATTAGGAGCTGCCTTAGTCCTAAAACCACTCCTCCCTCATTTTGATGGAGATTTGCAAAGCAGTTTTTTTGCAGTCAGCTACCCCATTGCTGATTTAATTCTTGCATCTATAACGCTCTCATTGGTTGCATCACAGGGCTTTTCTATGGCCCCAATAATTCTTACATCTGGCATTCTTACATTTGCGGTCACAGATTTTCTTTATCTGTGGTTCACTATTCAAGGAACTTATGCCTTTGGTGGAATCATTGATGATGGCTGGCTTGCCGGCCTGGTCTTGATAGCAGAGAGCCTGTGGCACCACGGTAATGATGCCATTAATGAAAAAGGTATAAATCCTATTCTGATTGCACTCTCAATTATTCTTAGTGCAACTTTGCTCGCAAGTATTGCACTGAAGCCAGATTACTTTCCACATTTCGTTTTGTTTCCAGCGATTATTACTTTACTCCTTGCCTTCATTCGAATGACTATTGCACTACGGGCTGCTAAAAATATTGGGCATGAAAGAATCCTCGCTCGCACCGATGAGTTGACGGGTTTGCCAAATCGCCGCCGTTTGATATCAGAGATTGAGAACTTTGTAGCAAAAGATGGTGCGTTACTGCTTCTAGATCTCGACGGTTTTAAACCCGTCAATGACGCTCACGGTCATGAAACGGGAGATAAAGTTTTGCAGCAAGTTGCGCTGAGATTTAGCCGAGCTCTCCCAAGCACTGCTCTTTTGGCTCGCCTTGGTGGTGATGAGTTTGGAATACTTTACGAAGGAAGTAATGAATCGGCGATGGAGGTCGCACTAGCGCTTCGTGCAACGCTCAGTTATCCCTTTAGAGTGAACAGCGATGAGATTCTTATTGGAGTCAGCATCGGTGTGGCCGCAAATAATGGCCAGACCGACTTGCTCAAGCGCGCCGACTTGGCGATGTATCGTGCTAAGCGCGAGGGTCTGGGAGTTTGTCGACTTTGATCTCTTTCAAACGATCCAACGCTTCAAGCCGTTCAAGAGCGTGATCAACAACTCGAGCAGGATAAGAACTCTCTACTGGATATAACCAAGGTTCATGGATCTGTGACGCCGGTAGATGAGCCAACTCTGGAATGTACCGGCGTATGTAATCGCCATTCTCATCAAAGCGCTTACCTTGCTCGATCGGATTAAATACCCGGTAATAAGGGGAGGCATCGGTACCTGTGCCTGCCGTCCACTGCCAGCCGTGGGCATTTGAAGCCACGTCGTAATCAACTAGATGCTCCATAAAGAAATCAGCACCTAACTGCCATTCAAGGTGCAAATCTTTAACTAAAAAAGAGGCCACCACCATACGGGTGCGGTTATGCATCCAGCCCTCTTGAACTAATTGGCGCATCGCTGCATCTACAAATGGGTAGCCTGTCATTCCAGCTTTCCACGCATCAAATTTTTCATCTGGCTGGTTGTATCGCATGTCGGCAAAACGCGGTGCGTAATACTCAGTGTCTGTACCAGGGTTGTTAAAGAGAACGTCGGCATAAAACTCTCGCCACGCTATCTCTTTGCGGTAAACATCATGCGCTTTACTCTCGCCACAATCTGCCAATAATGTGCGCGGGTGAATCTCTCCCCACTTTAAATGGGCGCCAAGCTTGCTGGTTCCATCTATGCCTGGAATATTTCGAGCCTCGTCATAACTATCGAGTCCATTTTTCTTAAAGTATGCCCAGCGCGCTAGCGCCGCTTTTTCACCAGCTACTGAAATCGTCGTGCCATCTGGAATTTTCCAATCAGGAAAATTTCTATCGCTATCTGTTGGAGTTGCGCACTGTATTTTCTTAGGCGCAGCAACTGGTTTTCGCCAACCATGAACGCACCATGCCCGGTAGAAGGGCGTATAGACCCTGTACGGCGTTGAATCACTTGGTTTGAGTACTCTGCCTGGTGCAACTGCATATGGGCTACCCGTAGCGATCAGTGGAATCCCCGCGGCTGCAACTCGTTCATCACGCGCAGCTCCATATGGTTCAAACTCTTTAGAAATATGTACGGCTGAGACGTTGTAGCGTTTAATTAAACTCTGCAGCACTTCTACTTGATCACCCACCATCACGTGTAATGAGTTACCGAGTGAATCATCTAAAGCTCGAAGGGATGCCCCTAAATACGCAAGACGCTTGCTGCCGGATTGACCAATAAGATTCTTATCCAGGATAAAAACTGGAACTATTTCATCACTGCTGGCGATGGCCTCTAAAAGTGCAGGGTGGTCAGTGATCCGCAGATCACGACGAAACCAGATGATGCTCCTTTTAGGCTCAGACATGGGTAGATTTAACCATTATGAATGAGGTTAAGCGCTTTCAAATCCGTGGAGTTCCGGGCGAAGTTAAACGTGTTCAATTCGGCAGTCGTACGGTCGACTATTGGCTTCCTAAGCAAGCAGCTACACACCTACTTATCGCACATGATGGGCAAAATATTTTTGATGGCACAACATCTACTCACCGCCACCAAACATGGAAAATGGCGCAATCAGCGCTGCGAGTCAGCGCATCATTAGGCATTAATCCCCCTGCAATTATTGGGGTGTGGCATAGCCAGACCGAAGAGAATCCTTGGGGCCGGGGAAAGGATCTGACTCCAGCACGCTATTTTCGTGAAGGTCTAGAAGTACATCAGGATTTCAAGGATATTTTAGTTGCCGACAAACTAGAGAGTGATCAATACTTAGCGACGATATTTAATGAGATCGTTCCGACGATTGCACCACAGGTATCACCTACTAATACTGCGATGATCGGTTCAAGTATGGGCGGGTTAAACACTCTGTATGCACTTGGCGAGAATTCAACGAAATTTTCTACAGCCCTTGCGCTCTCTCCACACTGGCCATTTGCTGGAAACGGGTTAGTAGAGGCAACCATTGGATCACTTCCAGATCCTGGTCAGCACAAAATTTGGATGAGTCATGGAACTAAAGGCTTAGATGCTGCCTATCCACCGTTTCAAATCTATGCCGATAAACTTCTTCGTGCACGTGGCTATAAAAACCATGACTTTGTTAGCAAGGTCTATAACCGAAGTGGTCACAATGAACGTTCGTGGGCAAAGTATTTAGATCAACCTATGCGCTTTTGGCTGGCATTGTAAATTTAATAGTTGGAAGAGTAAATATGCTGCCTTTAGAATTCGTTGCAACTGCTTTGATCTCAATCTTTTTCTTTAGGTATTCACGCGGATCTAGAAAAACACTATAGGGAGCGGTTGTATCTATTCCCTGGGAAATCCATTTTGTTGTACCGGCTACTCGCGCAAAGAACTCGACGGATAATAAATCTGCCGATGTCACTCCAGCTTTAACCTGATAAAAACCAGTCAAATCATCGGCACGGATAGAAATCTTGCCTACCTTGGTGGCTACAACATCAATAGGGTCATTAGCTTTAAAAATTACTGTAGAGAGTGCGGGGACGTTAAAACTCAGCTTATGTGATGCAGCAGTAACCTCTGACTGGCCCAGCAATAACTGCCAACCACCGCTAGAGGTAGCTGAGGTTATATTTACAACTTCATCGGTGTCAGAGTTATTAAATGCCACGATATATTCATGATTTTCTTTAGCATCCTTCTTTGAGATCACAAAAATGGAGTTCTTGGAGTAACGCTCTAGCATCACACCATTAGATAATCCTGGATTCGATCGGCGCAGTTCAGAGATCTGCTTTAAGTAGGCTGCAATTGGGCTTGTGCTTGTTGCTTGGAAAGCATCACCATTTCCAATTGGTGTGCCTCCAATTCTGCTTTCGCTCTTCCAGATATCTACTTGGGTAGCAAACATATCCTGTCGTGCAAACTGGTCTTTGCCCGTGTTAGTTCCGGTCATTCCAACTTCGTCACCGTAGTAAACAACTGGAATTCCTCGTGTGAAATAGAGCAACGCATTAGCTAAGTTAGCTCGTGGTAAAAGTTGGCTTGTTTTTTGGATTCGCTTATTCGCAATAATGTAGCCAACGCGGCCAACGTCGTGGTTACCTAAGAAAGTAACCAGATTGCTAGCAGAAGACGTTGCACTGGTGTAATAGTCATCATTTTCAAAAAGCATAGACATCGTCGGTGCATTTGAATATCCTGCTGCAAACTCTGTGGCACTGGCTTGAAAAGGGAAATCTAAAATAGTTTGAATCTTGTTCCGGCGCACGTACTCCATCAAGTTAAACGGGCTGTAGTCATAAACTTCACCAAAAATAGTAAAATCTTTGACACCTACATTGGTCGCTGCATTGTGTATCAGTGGTGACCAATTCTTAAAGAAGTTATCGTCCACATGTCGTGCCGTATCAACTCTAAAACCAGCTAGACCATAATCAGTTAGCCACTTTGAGTACACCTGTCCCCAGCCTTGCCATACTTGAGGTTTTTCAGTGGCAAGATCATCTAAGCCATAGAAATCACCGATTTTGGTGCAGTTGCCCACTCCCCAGCAGCTATTCATATCACCAACGTTGTGATAATTATTGAGATTGTTAAGCCACGCTGGTTTCTTTAGATTCTTTGACTCTTCGGGAAGATAAGCCTGGGTACCGCGATATTTAATAACATCACCAGTGTGATTAGTGACTATGTCTAAAATAATTTTTAAATCGAGTTTTTTGGCACACGCGGCAAAATTAGCCATGTCAGCATTAGTTCCCAAGTGTGGATCTACATTGAGAAAATCAACTCCCCAATAACCGTGATACCCAGATCCTGCACTAATTGCCTCTTGTTGCGTAACTACTGGAGTTAACCAGACTGCAGTAAAACCTAACGACTTAATGCGGGCTAAGCCATCGTCTCCAGGAAGACATGTGCCTGTTAGGCCTTTTAAATCTCCGCCGTGATTAAAAGCGGTCAATGTTTCGTTAAAGCCACCGATATTGTCATTTGTTTTATCACCATCTTTATATCTATCTGGCATTACAAAGTAGATGATGTCTTTACTCAAGCCAACTTTCGTGGACGTTGGAGTGGCGGCAAATGAAAAGGTGGAGATCGATAAAAGTGCACAAATAAAGAGTGCAACAGCGCCCTTGCGCTTCACTTTTATCCCTTTACGGATCCGGCGGTGAGCCCGTTCACGATGTACTTTTGAAGAGACAAGAAGATAATCACAATTGGAATTGACGCCAGGATTGATCCGGCGGCAAAAGCTCCCCAGTTAGATGCATACTGCCCGCCAATAAACTGTTGTAAACCAACGGCGATGGTTCGCCCTTGCATCTCGACTAAGAATAAACGCGCAACAATAAACTCATTGAAGGTTCCAATGAAGCTAAGCAAACAAACGACAGCTAACACTGGTGTTGCAAGCGGAATAAAAATTAACCAGTAGGTCTGAACCGGGCTTGCTCCATCGATCTTGGCCGCTTCATCGAGCTCTGCAGGGATCGAATCGACAAAGCCTTTGAGCAGCCAGATATTCACGCCCATTGAGCCGCCCAGGTAGACAAGGATCAAGCCCGCTTGGCTACCTAGACCAATACTTGGGGCAAACGAGTACACGCGCTCCATGATTACATATACAGCTGAAAGTGCTAAAACAGCTGGAAACATCTGTACGAGAAGCAGTAATTGAATGCCAAATTTCTTGCCTTTGAACTTGAGGCGACTAAAAGCAAAAGCCGAGGCGGCACCGATAACTACTGAACTGACCGCCACTACTGAAGAAATAATTAGGGAGTTCTTCACCCACGACAAAAAAGGAATCTTCGGTGAGGAAAAGAGCATCTTGTAGTTTTCCCATGAGAGCTCTTTTGGCACAAAGGAGTCTAACTGAAGGCTTCCGCCCGACTTAAATGATGAAAGCACCACTAAGTAAAGCGGGAATAAGGAGAAGATACACATAGAGGTTGCGAATGCGTGACGCCATAAATTTTCTCTCAGCCACTTACTCATCCGAAGCTCTCCATCACTTTCGATTTACGCAGTCCATAGAATGAAATCGACGCTACAAGCAAGAAAATAATGACCGAGATTGCGCTGGCCAAACCAAAGTCATTCATACCCCTACTAAATGCGATTTGATATGTGTAGCTAATCAAAATATCGGTAGCACCTGCAACTTCACCATCTAAGCTATTTCTTGGTCCACCACCCGTCAACAAGTAGATCAAATTGAAGTTGTTAAAGTTGAAGGCAAAAGAGGCGATTAAAAGTGGGGACAAGATCTGTAAAAGCAGCGGCAGAGTAATTCGCTTAAATATCTGACGTGGATTGGCACCATCAATGGCTGCAGCCTCCAAGAGCTCCGATGGGATCGCCTGAAGGGATCCAGAGCAGATGAGATAGAAGTAAGGGAAGCCCAGCCAAAGATTTACTAATAGAACCGCGGCCCGCGCAAAGGTTGCACTAGAAAACCAAGCGATATGAGTGTTCAAAATATTATTAATAGCACCAAACTCTGAATCAAACATTCCACCCCAGATCAAAATACTCATGATGCTTGGCATGGCATAGGGCAGAATCAGAATTGAGCGATATATACGACGTCCGCGCATTTTTCTGTTAAGCGCCAACGCTAGTAAAAGTCCAAATGAGAAGGTGCTTAATACAGTCAGTGTGGAAAAGACCACAGTCCAGATAAATACTTTGATAAGCGGAGTACGGAAACGGGTATCTGTTACTAATTTTGTGTAGTTTTCAAACCAGATAGGGGTACGCCAGCCTGGGGTTAGAACTTTTTCAGGTGAGCCCTCAAGTGCGAAGTTACCTTTGCCATTATTAATGTACGTCTCACCCGTGATTATGTTCTTCATTGTGTCGGTCTTGGCGTCATAAGCTATTTTCTGCCTAAATACAGCGCCGACGCCTTGACCTTCAATCTTTATGTAGTACCCATCTTGATACTTATAACGAATCTTCGAATAAGCATCGTTGATTGCTAATTCGCTGTCGGAAGTAGTTGTGAAACCAGGGGCAGTCGTTGCAACGCCATATTCATTAATTGTTAATTCAGCTGCATTTATATCAGTAATCGAATCTTGAGTTGAGATAAAAAATCTTTTATTAGCTATATCAGAAACTAAGACTGCAAAGTCGCCTTTAGCGTCTTTGCCTGAAACTAAATCAAAAGTTGTTTGGTTAGCATCGGACTCAACTCCAAGGATTAGTACTTGTTCTATTGAAGCCGACTTAGAAATATAGTTACCCGTTTGATAATTAAAAACAGACATTACAACTGTAAAAATAATCGGTGCGATCACGAAAGCGATAAAGAATAGAATCCCCGGAACAAAGAATTTAAGTGGGATTGAAAACTTGGTGAAATAGGTAAAATTGAGAGCAACGATTGCAAAGATTAAAAAAGCTCCGATTGCACTCTCACCCGAGGCAAAAGCACTCTGGGCTAATAAGCTCAAGATCGCGGTGGATATCGCAAGGATTGCTATCTTGATAGCTGTTGCAAATGTGCCTCTAAAAATACTGCTCACTGTCTTACCACTTCCTTATTATTGCCGCAGATTGTGAAAGTACTAGCGTGCGCGGGAATGAATCCCGCCCACGCTATTGAACTTTTAGGCCATGAACGTTTTAGCTCTCATTCCCCAAGAGAACTCTCTTAGAGGTCTGCCTTTCCTGCTGCGACGTTAGCCTTCCAGATTGCAGCGAGCTTCTTAGCTTCTACAAGTGGATTCTTTCCTTCA
>QYPG01000039.1 GCA_007279945.1 Streptomycetaceae bacterium
ACACCAGCGGCTTGCAGAGCTTGCTTTATCTCATCTACCTTGCCAGGCTTAACGATGGCAGTAATTAGTTTCATGTCTATAGCCTCTCGTTAGTACCGGTTTGAATTTCCGGTGATGTCATAAGCTGATTCTGCGTGATAAACCGTATCTAGTCCACCGATTTCATCATCGTGCGTAGCTCTAAAGCCAATAGTCTTACTGATGACAGTGGCAATGATCCAGGTCGCACAGAAAGAGAAGAGTGCAACGACCACGATGGCGATTAGTTGGCGTACTAACAGGTCAGTGCCGCCACCTGAGAACAAACCATCTTTACCGGCTGAGTTCACGCTTACCGTTGCAAGTAAACCGATTCCAATCATTCCAATGATGCCTGAGACACCATGGACGCCGACTACATCTAACGAGTCGTCATAGCCAAACTTATATTTGCGTGAGACTGCATAAGAGCCGGCAACACCTGCTAGTAAACCAAGCAGCAGTGCACCAAGGGGATTAACGAAACCGCATGCGGGTGTAATAACTACTGCGCCTGCAATGGCGCCGGATGCAACTCCGAGGGTTGTAGCTTTGCCATCGCGACGTTTTTCAAATAGCACCCATGACATCGATGCCGCAGCAGATGCAATTTGAGTATTGATCATTGCAGTGGCCGCTAATGAACCAGCTGATAAAGCACTACCTGCGTTAAAACCAAACCAACCAAACCACAACATTCCTGCACCAAGAAGTACTAGCGGCATATTGTGAGGACGCATTGGGTCGCGTCTGAAACCATCGCGCTTGCCTAAAACTAAAGCAAGGGCAAGGGCTGCAGCACCTGAGTTAATTTCAACGACGGTGCCGCCCGCAAAATCGAGTGCACCTAATGTATCGACGATCCAACCACCGGTGCCACCTTGTGCTGCAAAAGCCCAATGCGCAACCGGGATATAGACCAAGGTAATCCAGACGGCAACGAATAAAACCCAGGAAGCATATTTTGCGCGATCAGCGATTGCACCTGAAAGCAGGGCGACCGTAATAATGGCGAAAGTAAGTTGGAACATGGCAAAGGCCAGCATCGGTATCTGGTGTCCCTCGGGGCCGACTACTTGATCAAGTGTTTTAGCTAAACCTACGTTTTCAAAGCCACCGATTAATCCGCCATGGGATTTTCCAAAAGTGAGTGAGTAGCCATAGAGCACCCAAATAATCGTGGTGACTCCCATGGCGCCAAAGGACATCATCATCATGTTCAAAACGCTTTTAGCTCGAACCATTCCGCCGTAGAAGATTGCAAGACCGGGGGTCATAAAAAGAACGAGTGCTCCACTAGCAAGCACCCATGCTGTATCTCCGCTGTTGATCACTTAGCTCTCCCTAAGTCCATGCCTAATTAATGGCTTGCCTTGAAACGCTCACGTGAGCGTTCGATCTCTAATAGGGCTTCATTGTGATTGACCCAGTTGCCACCCGTGACACTTTTGCCTGGCTCTAACGCTTTATAGACTTCAAAGAAGTGTTGAATTTCTGAGAGTTCAAACTTTGGTACATCCTCTAAATCTTGGAACGATGATTTACGAATATCCCCGGCTGCAACGCACAGTAATTTGTCATCTCCGCCAGCTTCATCGGTCATGTTAAACATTCCAATTGCACGGCAAGAAACTACACAGCCCGGAAATGTTGGTTCATCCAACATGACTAATGCATCAAGTGGATCACCATCGAGTGAGAGAGTGTTCTTAACGAAGCCATAGTCATATGGATATCGCGTAGAAGTAAAGAGCATGCGATCAAGGCGAATTTCACCAGTTAAGTGATCGACCTCGTACTTGTTGCGACTGCCGGCGGGGATTTCAATAATGACATCAAAGATCATGAGCGCCGACTTTCTACTAGACGTGCATCTGTACACAAGTGGGGTGAGCGACGGGGCTCGAACCCGCGACATCCCGGACCACAACCGGGTGCTCTACCAGCTGAGCTACGCCCACCATGAGGTGCAAATCCTACCTTCTACTGCACCTGTCCCGGAACGAATACTGCGCTGCGGTAGTAGGCCAACTCGGCGATTGAATCCTTGATATCGCCCAATGCGCGGTGATTGCCGGTTTTAGCTGGGGCGTTGAAATAGGCCTTGGGATACCAGCGTCGCGCTAACTCTTTAATCGAGGAGACATCGATTGTTCGGTAGTGCAGGAAGTCATTTAAGGCGGGCATATCGCGCGCAATAAATGTGCGATCAACGCCAACTGAGTTTCCGGCCAGTGGAGATTTGCCGGGTTGTAAACCGCACTCTAATAAATAGGCGATGACTTTCAGCTCGGCTTCAACTAATGAGATTCCGTTGGGAATCTCGGTGATTAATCCAGATGTCGTGTGCATCGCGGTGACGAAATCATTCATGCCCGCTAAATCATCGGCGCTCGCAGTGATGACGACATCGACTCCATCACCGATCACGTTTAA
This sequence comes from Streptomycetaceae bacterium, assembly GCA_007279945.1. Taxonomy (GTDB): domain Bacteria; phylum Actinomycetota; class Actinomycetes; order Nanopelagicales; family Nanopelagicaceae; genus Planktophila. The sequence continues at coordinate 2,455 of QYPG01000039.1, forward strand.
CTCTGAGTCGGTGACAAGGACGGCGATCTCGACCAGAACATCCTTGTCAAGGGAGAGCCCAGTCATCTCGCAGTCGATCCATATGAGGTTCGGTTGTTCGTTGGCCATGCGCGCCTGGCAGGAATCGAACCTGCGACAACCCGCTTAGAAGGCGGGTGCTCTATCCGACTGAGCTACAGGCGCCTGTAGTGGGTCGTGGATGCTAAGTCTACCGACACATAACGGTAAGGTTTCATCCCATGGCTGAGTTCATTTATACGATGAAAAAGGCGCGTAAAGCGCATGGTGACAAAGTAATTCTCGATGACGTCACCATAATGTTTTATCCCGGCGCCAAGATCGGCGTGGTCGGCCCTAACGGTGCCGGTAAGTCCACAGTCCTTCAAATTATGGCCGGTCTGCAACAGCCATCCAATGGTGAGGCCTATATAACTCCCGGATACACCGTGGGCATTTTGCTGCAGGAGCCAGTTTTAGATGAGACTAAAAATGTCATCGACAATGTTAAAGAGGGCGTAGCCGAGACTGTTGCAATGCTCGATCGCTTTAATGCAATCAGCGAAGAGCTCGGTAATCCCGATGCCGACTATGACAAGTTATTAGCTGAGATGGGCAATCTGCAAGAGAAGTTAGATCATCGAAATGCGTGGGAGTTAGATTCGCAGTTAGAACAAGCCATGGATGCGTTGCGTTGTCCACCACCTGATGCCGATGTTTCGGTTTTATCTGGTGGAGAAAAACGCCGCGTTGCTTTGTGTAAATTGCTTTTGCAGGCCCCAGATTTATTACTTCTGGATGAGCCAACTAACCACCTTGATGCCGAATCAGTGTTGTGGTTAGAGCAGCATTTAAATAAGTATCACGGCGCAGTTGTAGCTATTACGCACGATAGATATTTCTTGGACAACGTGGCCCAGTGGATTCTAGAGCTCGATCGAGGTCGTGCTTATCCATACGAAGGTAACTACACAACGTATTTGGAAACTAAGTCTGCACGTTTAAAGATTGAAGGCCAGAAAGATGCCAAGCGCGCAAAGCGTTTAACTGAAGAGCTCGAATGGGTTCGCCAAAATGCAAAGGGTCGCCAAGTTAAATCTAAGGCCCGTCTTGCGCGCTATGAAGAGATGGCCGCCGAAGCCGACAAGATGCGCAAGTTGGACTTTGAAGAGATTCAAATTCCACCTGGGCCGCGCCTTGGAAATGTTGTTATTGAAGTTGAACATTTAAGTAAGGGCTTTGGCGATCGAGTATTAATCGACGATCTCTCATTCACTCTTCCGCGCAATGGAATCGTCGGAGTAATTGGACCTAACGGTGCGGGTAAGACAACGCTCTTTAAAACGATTATGGGAATGGAAACTCCCGATTCAGGTAATGTGAAAATCGGAGAGACGGTCAAGATTTCCTACGTCGATCAGTCTCGTGGAGGCATCGATCCCAAAAAGACGTTGTGGGAAGTTGTCTCCGACGGTCTTGATTTCATTAAGGTCGGGATGGTTGAAATGCCATCGCGCGCATATGTTTCCTGCTTTGGTTTCAAAGGCCCAGATCAGCAAAAGCCAGCGGGAATTTTATCGGGCGGTGAACGTAACCGTTTGAACTTAGCGTTGACACTCAAGCAAGGTGGCAACTTATTACTTCTCGATGAGCCTACGAACGATCTAGATGTTGAAACCCTTGGCTCGCTCGAAAATGCGCTACTTGAATTCCCAGGATGCGCCGTTGTTATCTCCCACGATCGTTGGTTCCTTGACCGTGTAGCGACACATATTTTGGCCTATGAAGGTGATTCAAAGTGGTTCTGGTTTGAAGGAAACTTCGAAAGTTATGAAGAGAATAAGATCCAACGACTTGGCGCCGATGCGGCTCGCCCGCACCGCGTTACATACAGAAAGTTGACGCGCTAATGAAATTTACAAATAAGCAGTATGTCCGCTGGGACGACTTAGATGCGATGGCACATGTAAATAACGCTAAATATTTAACGTATGCACAGGAAGCACGTTTTGCAATGCTGGGTAGTTTTAATATGGTCGTTGCTCGTGCTGAAGTTGATTTTAAAGCCCCAATCAGCGAAGGTAATATCTTCACAGATGTTAGTTGCTGGGTTGAGTCGATTGGCACCTCTTCATTTGTGATGGTGTATGAAATATCAAAAGATGGAACCCTTGTAGCCCGTGTGAAGACTGTGCAAGTTTCAGTCACTGAAGACACAAAGAGTTCACGACCACTCTCTGATGCCCAACGCGAAGTTCTTAACAAGTTTTTAGTGGCGGAGTAAGCGTGCCCCAGCTTGCATCGCGCGCAGAACGACCTTGGTGGAGAGATGCGGTTACGTATCAGATCTACATTCGATCATTTGCCGATTCAAATGGTGATGGAATCGGTGACGTTGAAGGTATTCGTTCGCGGCTGCCATATTTAAAGAAGCTAGGCATTGATGCAATCTGGATTACGCCGTGGTATCCATCTCCTCAACATGATCATGGTTACGACGTCGCCGACTATATGGATATCGAACCTGATTACGGCACGTTGGCGCAGGCTGAGCAGTTAATTAAAGAGGCGCATGACTGCGGAATTAAATTTATTATCGACATCGTTCCCAATCACACATCAAATGAACACGTATGGTTTCAGGCAGCGCTCAAGGCGGCTCCAGGTTCACCCGAACGCGCGAGATATATTTTCCGAGACGGCAAAGGGCCTAACGGTGATTTGCCACCTAATAACTGGGAGGCCGTCTTTGGTGGTTGTGCTTGGCAGCGGATCACAGAGGCCGACGGAAAGTTAGGACAGTGGTACTTACATATCTTTGCCGTTGAACAACCCGATTTAAATTGGGAGAATCCAGAAGTTGTTTTGCACTTGGAAGATGTTTTGAAGTTTTGGTTAGACCGTGGGGTCGATGGTTTCCGAATCGATGTTGCGCATGGAATGTTTAAAGAGGCGGGCCTGCCAGATATAAAGAAAGATCCAGCGGCCGAGATGCTGGGCACTGAGCACAAGCCTTTCTGGGATCAAGAAGGTGTTCACGATATTTATCGTTCTTGGCGCAAAATATTTGATTCATATCCTGGGGATCGCATGGCAGTTGCCGAAGCGTGGGTTAGTCCCGCTGAGCGCATTGCCCGCTATGTTCGACACGATGAACTTCAAAACTCATTTAATTTTGAGATGCTAACAACATTGTGGAAAGCCGATCAGATTCGCACAAAGATTGATAACTCAATTAGTGCGTTAGAAGAAGTTGGCGCACCAACATCATGGGTATTTAACAATCACGATGTAGTGCGCTTGGTTGACCGCTTGGACTTAGGGCTGACAAACCACGGTGCAACAACTCTTTCACGCCAAGGCGATCCTGCACAGTTCGATATTAAGCGCGGAACCCTACGTGCACGCAGCGCAGCTTTGATGATGTTAGCTCTTCCCGGTGGTGCGTACATGTATCAAGGTGAAGAGTTGGCGTTACCAGAAGTTCGCGATATTCCTGAGGATCGTTTAACTGACCCACGTTGGAAGATGAGCGGATATACAGATCGTGGTCGCGATGGTTGTCGCGTTCCACTGCCGTGGTCTTCAGATCCTGCAGGAGCATTTGGTTTCTCAAGTAATGCCGCATTACCTATTGATAAAGCCTGGCTGCCACAATCACCGTGGTGGGGAAAGTTTTCAGCCGAGTCCCAAGATGGTGTTAATTATTCAACGTTATCTATGTACCAAGAGGCACTTGCAATTCGCAAAGCCGAGCAAGGTTTAGGCGATGGCCCCATGGAATGGATTGAGGCCGGTAGTGATGTTGTTGCATTCGAACGGCCCGGAGATTTTGTGTGCTACATCAACTTAGGTGCAGCAATTGAACTTCCTGCACATTCGCAGATTTTGTTGAGTAGTGCACCAATCCATGCTCACACACTGCCAACCGATACTGCAGCCTGGGTAAGAATAACTCGCTAATGCCAAACACTGCGCTGCAGCAAAAAGTTGTACGCACACTTGCTTCAGCGCAGGTTCTTAACGGTATTGGTGTCGCAGGCACCGTTGCCGCTGGCTCACTACTGGTTTCATCGATTACCGACTCTGAAACTCTGGCCGGCTTAGCACAGACCAGTGCCGTGTTGGGTGCAGCGGCATTAGCTCTTCCCCTTGCACGTTTAACTGCGATAGGAGGTCGACGTCTGGCTTTATCGGTGGGTTATGCATCTGGAGTAGTGGGATCGATCTTTGCAATTCTAGGTGGCTCACACCGCAACTTATTTTTTATGTTGCTCGGAACCTTTCTAGTAGGAGCAGCTTCTGCTGCAGGGTATCAAGCACGTTTTGCTGCAATTGATTTAGCAACTAATGAAACGCGTGCCAAGCAGTTGTCATTCGTTGTGTGGGGCTCAACAATTGGTGCAGTTGCCGGGCCGAATTTGATGGATCCAGCTGGAAATTTGGCAGAGGCGCTGAGCTTGCCGCGCTTAGTTGGACCTTACTTAATTTCAGCAGCGACTTTGTTTTTTGCAATGGTGGTCATTCAGATTTTCTTGCGCCCTGATCCCTATCTGACTGCTGAAAAACAAGCTGCAGTCAAACAGCAAAAAGGCTCAACTAAAAAAGCACTAACCCATATTCGTTCTAACCCCAAGGCGCTATTTGCCATCTCAGCTATTGCTATTGGCCATGTTGCAATGGTCTCGGTAATGGTGATGACACCGATTCATATGAAGCATGTCGATGTCTCTTTGCGCATTATTGGTTTTGTCATCAGTGTGCACGTGCTGGGTATGTATGCATTTTCACCACTCATTGGTTCACTCAGTGATCGCCTTGGACGCATTCGAGTTATCCAGATTGGTTTAGTTATTCTCTTGCTCTCCACAATTGTTGCTGGCACTGCGGAAGCAAATAACGCTTACCAATTAGGTATCGGTTTATTTCTCTTAGGCCTTGGATGGTCGTGCACACTTATTGGTGGCTCTGCATTTTTATCTGAATCAGTCTCCCTTGAAATGCGCCCTGCATCGCAAGGTGCAAGTGATTTAGTAATGAATCTTGCAGGTGCTGGTGGTGGAGCTTTAGCTGGAGTAATCATCGGAACTTTGAGTTATGGCTGGCTCTGTATTTTCGCGGCAATTCCCGTAATAGCACTTGGATTCTTATCAAGAAAAGTACACTTACCAAATGCCTAGAACCAAGCTGCACCCAGCGTGGATTGCAGCAGTAGTTACTTTTTTTACGTTAGTTGCAACGGCCGGTTTTAGATCAGCGCCCTCCGTATTAATAATTCCCCTAGAAGATGCCTTTGGTTGGAGCCGCGATCAGATCTCATTAGCTGTCTCAGTCAATGTTTTGCTTTACGGCCTCACCGCCCCTTTTGCTGCAGCCCTGATGGAGCGTTTTACCGTTCGCAAAGTTGTAATGGCGGCGCTAACAACGGTAAGTACTGGCGCTTTTCTTACAACCCAAATAAACGCGCCATGGCAGTTGGTTGCTACATGGGGCGTCATCGTTGGCATTGGTACGGGTTCGATGGCTTTGGTCTTTGCGGCAACGGTTGCTAATCGCTGGTTTGTAAAGCGCAGAGGAATTGTTATCGGAGGCTTAACTGCCGCATCTGCCATGGGTCAGTTGATCTTTTTGCCAGGTCTGACACGTCTGTCAGATTTATATGGCTGGAAGTCCATCGGTCTAACCATTGGAAGCGCATCGTTATTCATGGTGCCGATGATTTACTTATTCTTACGCGAAAAACCTTCCGATCTTGGTTTACTTCCATTTGGTGCAACAGAAGATTGGCAGCCACCAGTTAAGTCCCACATGAATGCGGCACAGTTAGCTTTAGTTTCTTTGAAAGAGGCAAGTGCACATAAAGACTTTTGGTATTTGAGTGGTTCGTTCTTTGTCTGTGGCTTATCAACCAGCGGATTGATTGGAACACATTTTATTCCAGCAGCACATGATCATGGCATGGGACAGGTAGTTGCGGCGTCACTTCTTGCAATGGTTGGAGTCTTTGACGTTATCGGTACGCTTCTATCGGGCTGGTTAACCGATAAATACGATCCCCGAAAACTACTTTTCTTTTATTACGCACTACGCGGACTATCACTGTTCTTATTACCGTCGATTCTATTTTCTACTATGCATCCATCGACTCTAGTCTTTATTATTTTTTATGGCCTTGACTGGGTAGCAACCGTGCCACCAACTGTGATGTTGTGTCGAACGGTGTTAGGTCCTGACCGTGGAACCGTTATTTATGGCTGGGTATTTGCTGCTCATCAGATAGGTGGCGCAATTGCCGCCTTGGGCGCTGCGGTTATTCGCGTGAAACTTGGCGATTATGCTGCAGCGTTTTATGTGAGTGGTGCCCTTTGTTTAGTCACTAGTTACTTTGTTTTGCAGATAGCTAAGGGCAAGGACACGGCTAGTCTAAGCAGATGAGCACGTTCTATGAAGAAGTCGGTGGCGAAGATTTTTTTAGTGATTTAGTGTCGCAGTTTTATTCTCACGTAGCCGTGGATCCGATTTTGCGTCCTATGTATCCTGAGTCGGATTTAAAAGGCGCGGCTGAGCGTTTGCAAATGTTCCTTGAACAGTACTGGGGTGGACCAACTACCTATCAGGAAAATCGTGGTCATCCTCGTTTGCGTATGCGCCATGCAGGATTTCATATTAATGCAGCCGCTCGTGATGCTTGGCTCAATGCTATGCGCACGGTTGTTGATGGCATAGATATGGATGCTACACATCGCGCACAGTTGTGGAGCTATTTAGAGATGGCGGCAGATTCGATGGTCAATCAACCAGATTGAGATTGATTACCTACTTTTAGAATCTCACCATTTCGTAAGTACCAGAGTGTGCCTTTTTTATCGCGAACAGTAGTTACACGTAGCCCAACTTTTTCGACAACACCTTGAATTTCTAGAACATCCACGCTGTCACCGACACCGTATTGATCTTCAACCAACATAAAGATTCCAGATAAAATATCTCGCACTAATGTCTGAGCACCAAGACCAAGTGCTACACCCAGAATTCCAGCCGATGCAATCAGCGGTCCTAAGTTAAAGCCAAACTCACCGAGAACCATTCCCACAGCAACAATCCAAATGACCGCCTTCAATGTCGCAGCGAGTACACCGCCAATGGTGCGAGCGCGCTCTTTTTGACGGGCCACGATATTGCGTGGCCCAGGAACTAAATCGGCAGTGGCCAATCGGTTCATAGCCCGGTGAATTGCTCGGCTACCAAAACTCTGAGCGAGAATGGCCGTGAGCAGGATGATAAAGATACGCAGGGGGGTGCCGCTGACCCAATCGATGATGTTTTGTGCTGAATCACTCATAGTGGGTATGACTGTAGCCAAATCTTTACCCAAATACCGCTTTGAAATACCCGTAACTGAGCGTGTTGTAGTGCAAGATAAACCAATCGGCGCAGGCCATGCGCCAGATCGGGAGCGATTATGTCGCGCGCACTAGTTCTAAATGCCACCTATGAACCATTGGGTGTCATTACTGAACGCCGTGCGCTGATTCTGGTCTTAAACCACCGAGCGACAATGATTGAAGAGTCGGGGTCGGTCGTACATTTTTCCGGCGGCCAGATGGATCTGCCATCAGTGATTCGCCTAAATAAATTTGTTCGCATTCCTTATCGCCATGCCGTGCCGTTATCTCGGCGGGCGATCTTTGCTCGAGATGGTGGTCGGTGTGTGTACTGCACGGCACCTGCAACATCGATCGATCACGTGATTCCGCGCAGCCGTGGCGGCGGTCACAACTGGGAGAACGTTGTTTCCGCATGTCAAAAGTGCAATCACTTAAAGGCAGATAAACAGCTTAAGGAGATTGGGTGGAGGTTACGCAAGTTGCCTCGCGAACCCGTCGGGGCTGCGTGGCGAATTCTTGGCACGGGGCGAACCGATGAGCGCTGGGTGCAGTACTTACAGCCATTTGGTGTGGCAGCAGCGACGGCATAAGTAAATTATACTTACCACATGAATTTTATTATGTCTGCCGTCGAAGATGGCACTGTAGCTGGTCCAGGTTTAAGCGCAATTGAAACCGTCGTTACTTTTATTCTGATCCCTCTTGCACTCTTTACTGTTATTGCTGTGCTTTCGTGGGCAGCTAGTGCACCACGAAAAGCATCAACAACCTCTTCAATAACATCTATTAATTAATTACTACCTTGAACTTTCAAGGCGCGCAATAAACCATCGCGGGCTTCGATAACTAACTTACGCAAAACCGTCGGCGCATCTTTGCCAACAGTGTCTAGCCAGGCAGTGGTCTTATCAACTGTTGATTGCGACAAAACCCACGTTGGATAAAGTCCAGTAACAACTTTGCTTGCTCCCTCGTAAGATTTAGACTCCCAGACGGCAATGATTGAATCAAAGTATCGATCCACGTATGAGGCCAACAGTTCACGCTGAATTGGTCGCTGGAATCCAACTACAAGGGCCGAGCGCACTGAGGTTTGAATATCCTCGTTGATAATCTTGTTCCAGGCGTAGTCCTTGGCCATAGTTGACGGGTTTGCAGCAACTGCAGTTTCGTGGAAACAGTTACCACTAGTGGTGTTATCTCGCGATAGTTCGGCATCGAGCTCTTCCTTGGTGATGGCATCGCGCTCGGACAAAGCGATGATGAAGAACCAGCGCTGATCTGCGTCGATGATAAAGCCAGGGGCCGAACCATTGAGAAGTCCGCGCACGGCGCTGATGTGTTCGGCGGTCACTGCATTTTGAGCAAATGCGCGTGCAAACAACATCTGCAAGTCACTGCCAGGTGCAGAGTCTTTGGTAAGGACGTCCAAACCATTTGCAATCTTGAGGCGCATTAAATCGCGCACATTATCTGGCGTGTATGCCTCAACCGATGTGTACATCTGCGTTAACACAATATTGACAACAGCATCGTCGTTCTCGCCCAGCAGTCCGGCGAAAGCGATATCTAGGAAGTCAGATGATGAAATCTGCCCATCGCGGTGCATATCCCACACTGCAGCCCAACACAGGGCACGAGTTAATGGATCTGCGATTTTGCCAAGGTGTGTTTTAAGTGTCGTCAATGAGCGAGCATCAAAGCGCAGTTTTGCATACGATAAATCGCGATCATTGATCAACAATAAATCAGCAACTTTTTGTCCTGCAAGTTCTGCAACAACAGTTAATGCGCCAGCAACATCGAGCTCCACCGATGTTCGAAGCTTTACTGAATCACCATCGATATCATAAAGACCCACGGCTAAACGATGTGGACGAAGTTGCGTTGAGCCTGCAGGAATAAGTGGTGCTTCTTGTTTAATTGCAACCGATGTATATGTGTCACCATCGATTACTAACTCTGGACGCAAAACGTTCACACCGGCAGTTTGCAGCCATGTCGCTGCCCATGAATCGAGTGAGCGACCACTGGCTGCCTCTAGCTGGTCAAAGAGATCCTTCAGTGTGGTGTTTTGCCATGCGTGCTTGGCAAAGTACTTTTGAAGGCCACTAATAAAATTCTCACGGCCAACGTGTGCAACAAGCTGCTGTAACACTGATGCTCCCTTGGCATAGGTAATGCCATCAAAGTTAGCGTTAACGGCTTCGATATCGACCATATCGGCGACGATTGGGTGCGTTGAGATTAATTGATCTTGGCGATAAGCCCAGTTCTTTCGCTCGCTGTTAAAGCCAGCCCAGCCACCTGTAAATCGAGTGCCTTCAACCATCGCAAGATAGGCCATGAACTCGGCAAATGATTCATTAAGCCATAGATCATCCCACCATGACATTGTTACTAGGTCACCGAACCACATATGCGCCATCTCGTGCAAAATTACATTGGCGCGAGACATATACATTTTTTCTGGCATGTGGCTGCGAAAAACAAGCAAGTCTTCACGGAAAGTTACTGCGCCTGCGTTCTCCATGGCGCCAAAGTTAAAGTCAACAACTGCAATCTGATCGTATTTTTCAAATGGGTAGGCAAGACCAAATGTCTTTTCGAAGTAATCAAAGCCCTGCTTGGTCAGTAAGAAAATATCTTCTGGATCTAGATACTGTGCCATCGATTTGCGACAGTAGATTCCAAGCGGCACATCTTTTGTACCCTTGTAAACATCGTGAACATGAGAATATGGGCCTGCAATTAGTGCAGCTAAGTACATTGGTATTCGTGGAGTTGCGGCAAACTTCCAGGTTGCCTTATTGCCGGCGATTTCTTTGCCAATCTGAGTGTTATTTGAAATCGCTTCCCAGTGGCCAGGTGTAGTAACTGTTAATGCAAAAGTTGCCTTAAGGGATGGCTGATCAAAGCAAGGGAACATATGGCGGATGTATGCGGTCTCACCTTGTGAATATAAGTAGATCTCATTATCGGATGGATCAACCGAGCGCTGTAAGCCTTCACCTGATTTTAAGTAGTTAGCTTCGATTTCGATAATCAATTCATTCTCTGCTGCCAGGTCTTTCAAGAAAATAGTTTCGCCATCAAAGTTAGTCGTATCAACAGGGGAGCCATTAAGGCTTGCTGAGATAATTGAGCGTCCGCACGCATCAATAAAGGTGGAATATCCCGGGGTATTGCAGGAAAACTTCACTACCGACTTTGAATAAAAGGTTTCATCCCCAGTTGTTACATCGAGGGTGACGTCATAGCTGTGAACGTATAGATGGTCGGCACGCTCTTTAGCTTCGATGCGAGATATGTTGATTCCTGGCACGGTAGAACTCCCTTTTGTAGGTATCAATCCAACCATGACATTCTTGCCTCATGGAACGCCCTTCAATTCGCAGCTACAGCATTCGTGGGACGCGCATCACAGCGGCACAAAGGGCGGCCAAGAAAAGCCTGCAGGAGATTCATGGAATTGCTGTTGCCGCAGAAAAGTTGGATCTGCAAGGGATTTTTCCAGATGCCAAGAAAATAATCATGGAGATTGGCTTTGGCATGGGTGAGACCACAGCAATCATTGCAATGAACTCACCAGATAATGGTTACTTAGCCGTTGATCTGCACCCACCTGGAATCGGTAAACTGCTCTCTAGAATTCAAGAGCACAAGATTACGAATATTAAAGTTATTGAAGATGACGTACATGTTGTTCTGCCTTACATGATTGAGGATGAATCATTAGATGGTGTGCACTTATATTTTCCAGATCCTTGGCCAAAAGTAAAACATCACAAACGCCGAATAGTTAACTCAGGATTTTTAGAACTTGTTGCATCAAAGTTAAAGCCAGGCGGATATTTTCACTTAGCAACTGACTGGGTTCCATACGCCGAATCTATGGAGAATGTTTTTAAAAGCTCAACACAATTTAGCGGGGGAGTCATTGATAAACCCGATTGGCGACCCGTGACAAGATTTGAAGGACAAGGAATCGATAAAGATCACCGAGTTACTGACCTGCTGTATCTTCGTAAGTAGCAATCTTGTTGATGCGTCGAATATGACGTTCGTCGTTGCTAAATGCAGTTTCAATAAAAGCATCGATGATGGCTTTACACTCATCGATTGAATGCATCCGCCCACCAATGCCTACAACATTGGCGTTGTTATGTTCTTTAGCAAGCTTGGCAGTCTCAACGCTCCAAGCTAGTGCTGCACGCACACCCTTAACTTTATTGGCAGCAATCTGTTCACCATTTCCAGAGCCACCTAAAACAATGCCTAGTGACGTTGGATCTGCAACTGTTGCAACTGCGGCTGGTATGCAAAAATCTGGGTAATCATCGAGCGCATCATATTCATGCGGGCCATGGTCTGTGACGTTATGACCTTTTGATTCGAGATATTCAACCAGCGCCCCTTTTAGCTCTAGCCCTGCATGATCGCTGCCGATGTGAATTCTCATATGCGCATTGTGCCATTAACTGCAATAAGAAAACCCGCCTCATGATTGCTCACGTGGCGGGTTTTACCCTTAGGAGGTTACATATATGAAGTTAGAGCTTAGTTATTAGTGATTCTTTCCCATTCCACCGTCCATATGTCCCGGACCGTGCTTACCCTTTCCTGGACCCATTGCTCCACGAACTGCATCTACCGCAGCAGTTATATGTGCACTGAGACCAGCTTTGAGAGTAGTTGCTTGTGTTGCATTCATTTTTCCAGCAGCAACTGCTGCATCTATGTTCTTAGTTGCTTCAGCAACTAAAGCAGAGATCAGCGCAGCTTTCTTAGTTCCCGCAATTGCACCAAGTGTTTCACCTGCAGCAAGTCGGGTTTTAATTGTTGCTGCATCTATACCAATAGTGGTTGCGATTAACGTCTCACGCGCTACTCGCTGTGCATCGTTGGCATCATGATCTGCGGCATGGTTAGCGGCTTCAGCTGCATGTGCGGCAGTTAAAGCTGCAGTAATCGCATCTGATTGTGCTTGCGTAATTGTTCCCTTAGTAACAAGTGCAGCAAGTGCTGAAGTGAGTTCGCCTTGTGGCCCACCCATCTTCATTCCCATAGCTGCGCCTACCATTGGATTAGCAATCGTACTTACAGTGGTTCTTGCAGTAGTGGTTCGCACTGAAACAGACTTACCCTTTGGCTGTGATGCTGTTGCAACACCAACAGTGCCTACTGAAAGTGCAACAGTTGTTAGAACAACCGCGGCAATCTTTTTCTTTGATGACATATGCATGTCTTCCCTTCCCTCGTGGAACTGTCTGTGACCCCTCGTCATCGACTACACGTAATTAACTACTTGATACTGAGGATGGTAGTAACCCATCCTTAGAACACCTTGTGAGTATGACAGACACGCTGGCGAGGAATCTAGGGAATACCCACTGATTACGGGCTTTCTGGTACAGGGACTCCTTATTTCTCACAGGATCTTAAGCGTTGAGACTGAAACCCAGTTTCTTCTCAGCCTTTAGGAAAGGTCTCGCACCATGAAGCGTCCACTGACCGCTATCGCAATATTTCTAACAATTTCTATGATCTCTACATATAGCGCTTTTCCTGCACAAAAAACATCCGTCACTCTGAAAAAAGCAGGAAGAACAACGGCGACCGCACCCAACACAATCCTTAGCGGAAGTGGGGTTCCAGCAAAAACAATTGGTATCGATGGTGATTTCTATATTGATATTAAAAATGCAAATCTATATGGTCCAAAGTTAAAGGGCATTTGGAAGATTGCAACATCACTTCGATTACCAGTTGAAAAATCAGTTACCGCTAATCCTGTTGCAGGCATTGATGGAGCAGTCGGTGCAACTGGAGCTAAGGGATCACAAGGTGTGCAAGGTGTTCAGGGCGTACAAGGTGATCAAGGAAACGTTGGCGCAGTTGGCTTACAAGGCGTGCAAGGCATCAGCGGTTTAACAGGTTTGCAAGGTGACACTGGTGCTAATGGATTACAAGGTTTAAGTGGCGCAGTTGGTTTAACTGGAACAGCAGGTGCTAAAGGCGATACAGGTGCAACAGGTTTAACTGGTTTAACTGGTGCTAAAGGAGACACTGGAGCAGCCGGAATTAATGGAACACAAGGAGCAACTGGTGCTACAGGTTCTGTTGGTGCAACAGGAAGTGCTGGCGCACAAGGTGCAACAGGAAGCAGTGGTGCACAAGGTGCAACAGGAAATGCCGGTGCAGTTGGTGCTGCAGGAACGAATGGAACACAAGGTGCAACAGGAGCTTCGGGTGCACAAGGAGTTGCAGGTTCAACAGGATTGCAAGGTGCAACTGGATCTGCAGGTTCACAAGGATCAACTGGTGCAACAGGTTCAACTGGATCGCAAGGTATTAAAGGAGATACAGGAACATCTGGATCGCAAGGTATTCAAGGAGTTAAAGGTGATACGGGTACAACGGGTTCCCAAGGA
>QYPG01000002.1 GCA_007279945.1 Streptomycetaceae bacterium
TCCTAATACAACTTCGCCAACAGTACTTTCAGGATTTTCGAAGTAGACCTGCGAAAGATTTCCAATGCCTGCAGACTTGGATTTAGTTACGCGCCCTGAATCAGGAGCTTCAACGCCGGCCATAACTTTCATAAGCGTGCTTTTGCAGCTGCCATTTCGACCCACGATTCCAATGCGAGCACCTTCAGATCCGCCTAGGGATACGGCGATTAAAAGCTCTGTAATATCAAAGGTCTTGGAGACCTCTTCGATATTTACGACATTGCGCGCCATGATGGGAGAGCGTACCTTTCATCCATGAATGTGACTGACCGCGAATACGCGCTAGAGCTAGATAGAAATGACCCACTAGCCCATTACAAGTCGCAGTTTGTGGTCTCGGATCCAGAATTATGTTATCTAGATGGCAATTCACTGGGCCGTCTTCCAAAGGCGACAGTCGCTGCAATCAATGCTTTTATGACGAATGAATGGGGCCCTGAAGTTGTTACTGGTTGGGGGCATTGGGTGGATGAAGCTCAGCCAACTGGAGACCTGCTTGCAGCTGCGGCATTAGGGGCTGGGCCAGGTCAGACATTGGTGTGCGATACAACATCAGTTAATTTCTATCAGCTGTGTTTAGCAGCGATTCACGCGCGCCCTGGCCGCAAGACAATAATTACAGACGTCGCTAATTTTCCAACGGATCGTTATATTCTTGACGGAATTGCTAAACAGTTCAACTTAAATCTTGTACTTATTAATAACGAAGACTCTGCGCAAGTAGCTCACGAGCGGATTACTCCAGAACTCTTGGCTCCGTATCTCAATGACGATGTCGCACTTGTTACATTGGAAGTAATTCAATATAGATCTGGTGCGCGCACCGACATAAAAGCTATTACCGATCAAGTGCGTGCAATTGGTGGATTAGTCGTCTGGGATGCCAGCCATGCTGTTGGTGCCATTAATTTAAATCTTGACGCAAGCGGGGTTGATTTGTGTGTCGGGTGTACCTACAAATACGGTAATTCAGGTCCAGGTTCACCTGCATGGCTTTACGTGAGTAAGCGAATACAAAAAGAGTTACAAGTCCCTATCCAAGGTTGGTTTGCTCAAGGCGCACAGTTTGAAATGGGACCAAACTTTGAAAAAGCCGAAGGAATACGTGGCTTTCAAATTGCGAGTCCATCGTTAATGGGTATTCGTTGCGTACAAACTGCTTTCTCGATGATCAAAGAAGCTGGCATTGATGCAATCGAAGCCAAAGCGGCCACTGGTACCCAGATGATGATTGATCTGTTTGATGCTTGGTTAGCTCAGCTCGGACTTACGCTCAATACTTCGCGAAATCCCAAAGAGCGTGGTGGTCACATCTCTTTAGTTCATCCGGATGCTGCACAAATATGTGTTGCTCTTCGCGAGATTTCACACGTTATCCCTGACTACAGAACGCCACATTCAATTCGTTTAGCAATTTCTCCACTCGCTACCTCTTATACAGAAGTTTGGGATGGTTTCGCACGAATGCGCGATTTAATTGATTCTGGGGCATATAAGACCGTGAAAGAGGGGGGTTCGAGAGTCACATGAGCGATAACTTTGATTCGGCACTTACTTATACATCGTATCTAGCCGTCGATGAACTACTGAGTTTGCAGAGACCTCTTTCAGTTGGTCCCGAGCATGATGAAATGCTATTTATTATTATTCACCAAACATACGAACTGTGGTTTAAGCAAATAATTCATGAATTTCTACAAGCTCAACGTGTACTTGAATCAGGCGACACTCATTACTCACTAGCAATTCTTGGAAGAATTCGCACCATCATGAAAGTCTGTGTTACCCAAATTGATATTTTAGAAACCATGACCCCTCTGCAGTTCAATGCATTTCGATCATATTTATCTTCATCCAGCGGTTTTCAATCAGCTCAGTTTAGAAAAGTTGAGGCCTTACTGGGGCGGCGCGACACTAAAATGGCGGGTCACTTACCACCTGATATTCAAGCTGAAATTACTTTGATTACTTCGGCTAACTCCGTGTGGGATTCGGCTTTGGCTTATTTGGCAAAACGCGGTCATGCAATCCCAGCCGAAGTACTAACTCGCGATAGATCCTTAGCTTATGAAGCTAGTCTGGGCGTACAAGATGTTTTACTAGATGTACATCGCAACGACCCAGAAAGTGCTGGAGTATGCGAGCGGTTATTAGATATAGATGAAGGTATCCAAGAGTGGCGCTATCGCCATGTAAAAATGGTAGAACGAACCATTGGACATAAAATAGGTAGTGGTGGATCTAGTGGAGTTGAGTATTTATCAAGCACTTTATTTAATCCAGTATTTAAAGATTTATGGGAGATTCGCTCGCGTTTTTAGTTTGGTAGCCCTCGTAAAACTATTTCGGATAACTCTTTACGTATGCGCGGTGTCTTCTCACGTGCCGCCATATCTTCATCTAATTGATCAATTGAGCCTTCTTTGCCTATTGCTATAGTGATGACAGGTGTTAACTCTTCACTTAGCTCAAAGATTTCTACCGCCTTAGCTTTATCAAAACCGCCCATCTGGTGTGCTGCATAACCGCGACTATGTGCTTCAAGAGTTAATTGAGCTACCGATAACCCGCAGTCGTATTGATATCCAGCGTTCACTGCGCCATCGGGACGGCGATTTACTCCAGTAACCAAAATCAAAGCCGATGCTCTAAAAGCCCAGCCCTGATTAAATGACACAAGGGTCTGCAAAATCCCATTGAATACTTCATCGCCGCGCAGTCCTACTAAAAAGCGCCATGGTTGAGTATTGCTGGAAGAAGGTGCCCAACGAGCTGCCTCTAAGATCGCTATTAGATCTGTGGTGGGGATGCTGGTTGCTGCGTTAAAAGCGCGAGGGCTACGACGTTCAGCAAACAGAGGGTGAATATCTACAGAAGTAATTGCTCGCATCATTGGAGTACCTTAATGCACCGCTACAGTTGGTGCATGTCAGGATGGATACATACCGCTGCGGATTGGCTTGTTGCAAACAACCTGCAAGTTCCACTTTTTATTTTATTAATTTTTCTTGCATTCGCTGAAGCCGCAGTTTTTGTAGGTTTTGTTTTGCCTGGTGAAACCTCGCTTCTTATTGGTGGAGT
This sequence comes from Streptomycetaceae bacterium, assembly GCA_007279945.1. Lineage (GTDB taxonomy): Bacteria > Actinomycetota > Actinomycetes > Nanopelagicales > Nanopelagicaceae > Planktophila. The sequence goes on from QYPG01000002.1 coordinate 3,124, forward strand.
GCTTGCGCACTCTAAAGTTTGGCCATTATGGCTCTTTATTATCTGCGCAATTGTTGGTGCAATTGCTGGAGACTCCGTTGGTTATGAGGTCGGGAAACACTTTGGTCCCAGAATTAAGACAACGCAGTTTGGGAAGTTCGTCGGTGAAAAGCGATGGAAGTTAGCCGAACATATATTTGCTAAGTACCACGGAGGAGCGATCTTTTTTGGTCGAGCCCAAGCTTTGCTACGGGCTTTAGTGCCAGCATTAGCCGGCATGCATAAGGTTCCGTATCGAACTTTTTTGAAGTGGAACGCCGCAGGGGGAATTGTTTTTAGTTCTACAGTTATTGTTCTGGGCTATGAATTTGCTAATTCGCTTCATGTGCTTGAAAAGTATTTGAAGTACTGGGCGATTTTCTTTCTTATTGTTGTAATAACAGTGGTCATAATTCTTAAGAAGAAGCTAGAGAAAATGATCGAAGACTAGTTTCACTAGCCTCTATGAATTAGACTTAAGCTATGAACCTAGTCGCGGCTAAGGCTTTGATTGCAGGAAAGTTAGAGTCCCATGTAGCCATCGAATCCAATAACGGGATAATTACGTCGATTAAAAGTAATTGTCATTTACCTATTACGGTCGATGGAACCCTTATCCCGGGCTTTGTAGATATTCATACGCATGGTGCCGGTGGATATTATTTCTCAGCCTCAAATCCAGAAGATATTGAGACAGTTATTTCCACTCATTCCAAACATGGAAGTACTTCGATGCTTGCAAGTTTAGTTTCTGAACCAATTGAAAGTTTGATCGCGCAGATAACAAGGCTACTTCCCTTTATAAATAAGAGCGCCATCAAAGGCATCCACCTGGAAGGCCCCTATCTTGCACACACACATTGTGGTGCCCATGATCCAACGTTATTAAAAGCTCCCACTGTTAAAGAGTTGACGAAATTAATTGATGCTTCTAAAGGCACTATTCGCATGGTCACACTTGCACCCGAACTAGATGGAGCGATTGCGGTAATTGAATTTTTAGTCAGTCAAGGAGTCGCTGTTGCGCTTGGCCACTCTGGTGCAGATGCCGCAATTACTCGCGCAGCGATTAAAGCTGGTGCCACAATAATCACCCACTTTAATAATGGGATGCCTAAACTCAACATGGGTGAAAATATCTCTTCTGTAGCGCTAGCTAATTCAGAAATTGCGCTTGAGTTAATCCTTGATGGTGTTCATATCAATACCGCAGATGTCTCATCAATATTGAAGGCAGCACCTAAGAGAATTATCGCAATTACTGACGCAATGTCGGCTGCCGGCGCTATCGGTGGTGATTACACAATTGGGAGACTTGGAGTCCGTGTTGAGAATGGTATTGCTCGCCTCGTATCTAATAACTCTCTTGCGGGAAGTACCTTAACGATGGACCGTGCTTTTTTGAATCTAATAAATAACTTTGGTTTTTCAATTGCTGAAGCAAGCTTTGCTGCATCGACCCTGCCTGCGCAACGAATTGGATTATTTGATGTCGGCAGTATTGAGATTGGTAAACGCGCAGATTTAATTGAATTAACTCACGATGGAAAAATCAAGACCTTAATTAGCTAATTACTCCACGATGAATGTAGCGGGCGACCTTCTGCATACCCTGCAGATGATTGAATCCCAATAACTGCACGCTCGGCAAACTCTTCGAGTGTGCGAGCCCCGGCGTAAGTACATGATGAACGAAGTCCGGCAATGATTTCATCAAGTAAGTCTTCAACCCCTGGGCGCAGAGGATTTAGATACATGCGAGAGGTTGAAATACCCTCTTCAAATAATGCTTTTCTGGCACGATCAAAGGCATCTTCACCGGTTGTGCGTGCGGCAACTGCTCGTGCCGATGCCATTCCAAATGACTCTTTAAATAACTTCCCATTTACATCGCTCTGTAAGTCGCCAGGTGATTCATATGTACCTGCAAACCATGAACCGATCATCACTTGTGAGGCCCCTGCTGCCAGAGCTAAAGCGACATCGCGCGGATGGCGCACACCGCCATCGGCCCAGACATGAGCGCCGTGTTTTTTGGCTTCGGCTGCACACTCTAGAACTGCTGAAAACTGTGGTCTTCCAACACCAGTCTGCATACGTGTTGTGCACATTGCGCCAGGACCAACGCCAACCTTCACAATTGTCGCTCCAGCAGCAATTAAATCTCTTGTTCCGTCGGCTGTCACAACATTTCCAGCAACGATAGGTATAGAGACACCTAAAGATCTAATTGCATGCAACGCTTCAATCATTTTCTTCTGGTGCCCGTGAGCGGTATCTACTACTAATACGTCTGCACCTGATTCAATAAGTGCAGCAGCTTTAGCAGCAACATCACCATTAATTCCAACGGCAGCTGCGATTCGAAGTTTTTTATTTTTATCTACGGCAGGTGAATACAAGGTTCCACGCAATGCACCGATACGTGTGATGATGCCAACAAGGTCACCATTAGTTGAAACAACTGGCGCCAACTTGTGGCGATGTGTATTGAGGAATTCAAATGCTGCACGGGCATCTAATCCATCTACTATGGTTACTAAATCTTTGCTCATAACTTGGTGTAGTTGAGTAAATCTGTCGACGCCTTTGCAATCCTCTTCTGTGACTATGCCAAGGGGTTTGCCTCCATCTACAACCACAATTGCCCCATGCGCACGCTTATGTAACAAGCTCACTGCATCAGCTACAGTTTGATGAGAATTAAGCGTTAAAGGTGTATCAAAGAAGGTATGGCGCGATTTCACCCACGTGATCACGCTGTCGACAACTGTTAGTGGAATATCTTGTGGAATAACCGCAATGCCTCCACGCCGTGCAATGGTCTCAGCCATACGACGCCCTGATACAGCCGTCATATTCGCAACTACCAGCGGAATTGTTGTCCCTGAGCCATCACTAGATGCTAAATCGACATCCATTCGGCTAGAGAGTTCGGACGCGCTGGGTACCATGAAAACATCATCGTAAGTAAGATCATGAGTTGGGTTATTTATGAAGCGCACGTGTGCAAACTATACTCAGGTAAGATGGATACATGTCTGAATACCTTATTTCGGCCCGTGGTTTAACGAAAAAGTTCGGTGATTTCACTGCTGTAAACAGCATCGACTTCGATGTCAGCAAGGGTGAATCCTTTGGCCTATTAGGCCCGAACGGTGCTGGAAAATCAACGGTTATGCGCATGATCGGTGCAACGTCACAACGTAACGCAGGTGACTTAACAATTCTAGGAAAAGATCCTGAACTAAACGGGCCACAAATCCGTGCGCATTTAGGTGTAGTTCCACAGCAAGACAGTCTAGATATGCATTTAAGTGTTTCAGAGAATCTTTATATCTATGGACGTTACTTTGGTCTGCCACGCAAATTTGTAAAGGGCAAAATCGAAGAGCTCCTAACTTTTGCACAGTTAGAGGAAAAACGTGATGCAAAAGTTGAAGCACTCAGCGGAGGCATGAAGCGTCGTCTAACCATTGCGAGAGCGTTAGTTAGTGAACCAGAGATTTTAATGTTGGATGAACCTACGACTGGCTTAGATCCACAAGCCCGACATATTTTATGGGATCGTTTATTTAGATTAAAAGAACAGGGTGTTACGTTAGTTATTACGACACACTTTATGGATGAAGCTGAACAGTTATGTGATCGCTTAATAGTGATGGATAAGGGCAGTATTATGGCTGAAGGCAGCCCGGCGTCGCTTATTAAAGATTATTCAACTAAAGAGGTTCTGGAAGTTCGTTTTGGTTCTGATCGTAATCAAGAGGTAGCGGATAAATTGCGCGCCATGTGTGAGCGAATTGAAGAGCTTCCTGACCGAGTTCTCATGTATACCGAAGATGGCGAAGCCCTGCTTGAGAAGATTTATGCAAGCGGGCTCCATCCTAAAACATCACTTGTGCGTCGCAGTTCTCTGGAAGATGTTTTCTTGCGACTCACCGGAAGAACTTTGATCGAATAATGAGTATCCCAACCGTTCGCCAAGGATCGTTACAACTTATAGATACGGCAAAGACTCGATCTCGCGGTGCGCTCTATGTCGCCGAAGCTCGCATTCGAACAATGGTCAAGTGGATAGGCATTATTTTTGCAATCGCCATCGCTAACCCAGTATTATATTTAATTTCAGTTGGAATTGGCTTAGGTGGTCTCATCGATAAGAGCGTCGGGCCCGCCGGCGTAGATGGCGTTAAATACCTAACTTTTCTAGCTCCCGCCTTACTCGCCCAAGCTGCAATTCAAGGAACAATGGATGAAACCGTTTTTCCAACCATTGAAGGTTTTAAATGGAATAGAACCTTTTATTCCATGAACTCCACGCCTTTAAGCGGCGCACAAATACCAATCGGAGTTTTCTTGGCCGCACTCTTTCGTGCGTTTTATACGGTCTTACTTTATTTTGGAGTGATGTGGGCTTTTGGTGCACTTGAATCCCCGCATGCCTGGCTTGCGATTCCAACATCTATCTTTGCTGGTGCATCTTTTGGTGCACTAATGCAATCTGTGGCGGCAAAACTCGAGGATGAGAACTACTTCTTTGTAGTTTTGGGCCGATTTATAATGATGCCACTCTTCTTATTCTCTGGCACATTCTTTCCCTTAACTTCTATGCCCTTCTTCTTGCAGTGGATCGGTTGGATTTCACCTTTGTGGCATGCAACTGAACTAGGTCGTTACTTAACGTACGGTCATGCCATCTCTCCTACGTTGATGTGGGTACATTTTGCCGTTCTGGTAACCATGCTTGTCAGTGGTCTGATTCTCTCTGCCCGTATGTTCACTAAAAGGTTGGCTAAGTAGATGTTTATTCCTATGGCTGTAGCTATCGCCGAAGCACGGGTTGGCAAGAGAGGTGAGCGTTATTACTCAGGTCGAGTACCCCAACTTCTTGAGCGCGGATTTATCGCCTTTAAATCCTCAACGTGGATGATTGTTTTATCTGGCTTCGTAGAGCCAGTTCTTTACTTACTTTCATTTGGTTACGGAATTGGAAAACTATTGCCGACTATAACGGTTGGTAATGAAAGCATTAAATACGCCGTTTTTATCGCTCCAGCGCTCTTGGCAACAAGTGCTATGAATGGCGCGATTTATGACTCAACCATGAATGTTTTCTTTAAGTTAAACCATGATCGTATTTACCACGGCATGCTTGCAACATCGATGGGCCCACTAGATGTTGCATTAGGTGAGATTGGTTGGGCGCTTCTTCGAGGCTTCTCGTATGCCTGTGCGTTTATGGCAGTAGTCGCACCATTGGGATTGATACCTAGCTTGTGGGGTTTACTTGCTATTCCTGCAGCGGTTTTAATTGCCTTCGGATTCGCTTCATGCGGAATGGCAGTAACGTCGTACATGAAGTCATTCCAACAACTGGAAATCATTACCGTATTTTTATTACCGATGTTTTTGTTTTCCGGTTCTTTTTATCCACTGACTGTCTTTCCTGAATGGTTGCAGTTCACGGTAAACCTATTACCCCTAACCCATGCAATTAATTTAGTCCGTGGTTTATGCCTTGGTCATATAAATATGGGATTAGTCGGCCATGCCCTTTATTTTGTAATTATGATAATTTGTGGACTTTTCTTTACAACTAAACGTTTAAATGCGCTTTTTATGAAATAAATTATTTATTTCCCTGTCAAATCAAGGAGTTTCGGGGGTTGCATTTAAAAAACGGCATGAGATACTTAAGCCTTAGTTCGTAAGAACTAAAAACCGAACCGGGAGAGTACTTCTCAAACGAGTTTCAAACGCTGAAACCTTTGCCGTACAAGCTTTACAATGATTACACAAACTAATCACAAGGAAACTTTTAGATTTGTCCCCACAACTTCAGTCGAAATTCCACCTGAAAGAGTTGCCGAACTCCTGAAATCCGAATGGGAGTTATTTACAAAAACGACAGGAAAGAGCGCCGAGGAAAGCCGGCGATCCTTTAAATCTCTGCCCTTAGGTGTGACCTCCAGTTTCCAACACTGGGATCCCTACCCAATCTCAATCGTCAGCGCTAAAGGCGCTTGGATGACCGATGTAGATGGCCGCGAACTTCTAGACCTCTCAATGGGCTTTGGTGCCATGTTGGCCGGCCACTTAAACCCAACCGTTGTTGAAGAGGTTAAGAACTCTCTTGAAACGGGCATGCTCTTTGTTACACCGTCACCGATCTCAACGGATGCCGCAGAGCGAATCTGCCGACGCTTTGTTATAGACCAAGTTCGCTTTACTAATAGTGGAACTGAATCAACCATGTATGCCGTGCGTACTGCGCGTGCAGCAACTGGAAAAGATGGAATTCTTAAGGTTGAGGGCGGCTATCACGGCAGCTATGACCCATTTGTAGTATCCGCAAAGCCGCCAGTAGATCTGATTGGCGATGTTGAGGATCCAATCGCTCATGTGCCTGCGGGCATCGTGCCCGGAGATATCTATGTTGTCTCGTACAACGATGCAGCATCCCTTGAGCGCATCTTTGAAAAGAACGCTTCAAAGATTGCTTGCTTCATTGTTGAACCGGTTATGGAAAATCTTGGCATAGTTCTACCTGATGCCGGCTACCTTGAGCGTGTTCGTGAACTCTGCGATGAATACAACGTTGTTTTAATCTTTGATGAAGTTAAAACGGGATTAACCGCTGGGCACCAAGGTGCAGCACAACGACTTGGTGTAATCCCAGATCTAATTACGCTCGCTAAATCAATTGGTGGCGGACTTACTTTGGCCGCCTTTGGTGGAAAAAAGAAGTACATGGATTTTGTTACTAATGGAAAAATGGCTCACTTCGGTACTTTCAACGGTAATCCCCTTGCAATGGCAGGTATACGCGCCGTCGATAAAATCTGTACTAAAGAAACTCTCGCAGTTGCGGAGGCATTTAATCAACAGGCACTCGATCGTATTAATGTAATTATTGAGGAGTACCAGTTGCCCGCACACACCGTAGGTTTTGGTGTCAAAGGTTGCATTACTTGGTCAACTACTCCATTGCGCAATTACCGTGATTACAAAGAAACAGATTTTGCAATTGCAGAATTATCGTGGCTGTACTCACTTAATCGCGGCATTATTACGCCTCCAGGCCTTGATGAGCAGTGGTTGATTTCACTTGCCCATGGTCAACGTGAAGTAGATTTATTAGTTGAAGACTTCTTGTCTTTTGCTAAAACTCTACGCGCTTAAAAGCTTCAAACAAGCTTGCACTCCGGCAACCATCTGGGCCAGTGGCATGGATGGTAAGCCGGAGAATTCAAAACGCTGTTGATCCATCAACGGCACATGAATAAACCCACTTCGTACAGTGCTGCCCACCAGGTGGTGTTGCAAAGCGTAGAACAAGTGATTGCAGACAAAAGTTCCAGCACTCATTGAAACCGCTGCGGGTACGCCTGCGCTCTTCATTGCGTTGACCATCTCTTTGACTGGGAGTGTTGAAAAATATGCAGCCGGCCCACTATCGACGATTAATTGGTCAGTCGGCATATTCCCTGCGTTATCTGCAATCCGCGCATCATCCAGATTGACTGCAATACGTTCTGGCGTGATCGCGTGGCGGCCCTCGCCTTGCCCTAAACAAACAACCGCATCAGGTTTGTGGAGATCAATTAAATCTTTGAGCATCTCTGAGGACTGCCCAAATACCACAGGAAGTACTGCGCCAATAATATTGTCGGCTTTGATCGCTTTAACAATCTCCCCTGAAGGGTTTAAAGACGAGTTACCAAAGGGCTCAAAGCCGGTCAGTAAAACTCTCATCTAGGA
>QYPG01000004.1 GCA_007279945.1 Streptomycetaceae bacterium
ACCTGACATTCCAGCGGCGAAATTGCGACCGGTTTTACCTAGGACAACAACAGTTCCTCCGGTCATGTACTCACAACCATGATCACCAATACCTTCTACGATTGCAGTAGCTCCCGAGTTTCTTACGCAGAAACGCTCACCTACAACTCCACAGATTAAGATCTCACCTGATGTGGCGCCATATCCAATAACATTTCCAGCAATCACATTCTCGTGTGATAAGTAAGTAGAGGCTTCATCGGGGCGAACAATTACGCGTCCACCCGAAATTCCCTTACCGACATAGTCATTGGAGTCACCGTAGAGTCGAAGCGTTAAGCCACTAGGAATAAAGGCGCCTAGTGACTGTCCAGCAGAGCCTCTCAAAGTTATATCTATCGTTGAATCTGCCAGGCCAGCGCCACCGAAACGGCGGGTTATCTCAGCACCTAGCATCGTTCCAACTGTACGGTTGACGTTGCGGACAGGGACATCGATACGCACTAACTCTTTTTTGGAAAGTGCGGGTTCGGATAAGCGGATCAACTCATTATCTAGTGCGCGCTCTAAACCATGTTCCTGGCTAATAGTATTGTGAAGCGGGCTCTGAACCTCAGGTCGCACTAGCAACGGCGACAGATCTAAACCGCTCGCTTTCCAGTGTTCAACTGCGCGGCGGGTCTCTAAATACTCGACATGACCAATAGCTTCAAGCAGGGTTCTAAATCCTAAACTGGCGAGAATCTCACGAACTTCTTCGGCGATATATTCAAAGAATGTCTCAACAAATTCTGGTTTGCCAGTAAATTGCTTACGTAACTCTGGATTTTGTGTTGCCACACCTACTGGACATGTATCTAAGTGGCATACGCGCATCATGATGCAACCTGAAACGACTAGCGGCGCGGTTGCAAAACCAAACTCTTCTGCACCTAATAATGCTGCGATAACAACATCTCGACCGGTCTTTAACTGTCCATCGGTTTGGACGACAATGCGATCACGTAGATTATTCAAAAGTAAGGTTTGTTGGGTCTCAGCTAACCCAAGCTCCCATGGCGCACCTGCGTGCTTGAGGGATGTGAGCGGTGAAGCACCGGTTCCGCCATCATGACCAGAGATTAAAACAACATCGGCATGCGCCTTGCTGACGCCTGCTGCAACGGTTCCGACACCAACTTCAGCTACTAGCTTTACATGCACACGGGCATTCTTATTAGCATTTTTTAAATCATGAATAAGTTGGGCTAAATCTTCGATGGAATAAATATCGTGGTGTGGAGGTGGAGAAATAAGGCCAACACCTGGAGTTGAATAGCGAACTTTTGCAATCCATGGGTAAACCTTGTTACCAGGTAGCTGACCGCCTTCACCTGGTTTTGCCCCTTGAGCAATCTTGATTTGGATGTCATCGGAGTTGACTAAATACTCACTTGTCACGCCAAATCGACCTGAAGCTACCTGCTTAATTGCAGAACGCTTTGAATCACCATTATCCATCACTACAAAACGCGAAGGATCTTCGCCCCCTTCACCCGTATTGGATTTACCACCGAGTCGATTCATCGCAATGGCAAGAGTTTCATGCACTTCTTGTGACACCGAGCCATAGGACATTGCGCCAGTTGAGAATCGTTTAATAATTTCGCTCGCCGGTTCAACTTCATCGATTGAAATCGGAGTGTGATCTTTAAATTCAAAGAGTCCACGTAAAGTCATCAAACGAGTGCTTTGATCATTAACGCGGCTTGTATAACGTTTGAAGACGTCGTATTTCTTAGTCCGAGTAGAGTGCTGCAACGTAAAGACAGTCTCTGGATCAAATAAGTGCGGCTCACCTTCACGACGCCATTGGTACTCCCCGCCAATTGGCAAGCGTTTAGTGCCGGGAACTTCTCCCCCAGGTGGATAGGCAATGTTATGACGCGAAATCGTTTCTTCAGCAATCACATCTAATGAGACTCCGCCTAGTCGGGACGTTGTACCTACAAAGTACTCGTCAACAACTTCTTTGCTCAGACCAATAGCTTCAAAAACTTGTGCACCTGTGTATGAGGCAATGGTACTAATTCCCATCTTGGACATTACTTTTAATACACCTTTACCTAAAGACTTAATTAAATTGCGCACAGCTTTTTCAGGTGTGATTCCAGTAATGACGCCTTGCAGAACTAGATCTTCAGCACTTTCCATTGCAAGATAGGGATTGACTGCAGCTGCTCCATAACCAATAAGTAAAGCGACGTGATGAACTTCGCGAACATCGCCAGCTTCGACAACTAAACCGACTTTAGTTCGAGTCTTTTGGCGAATAAGGTGATGATGAACGGCCGAAGTTAAAAGCAATGATGGAATTGGTGCATCTTCTGCATCTCCATCACGGTCAGACAAAACTATTATTCGCGCGCCGCGTTCGATCGCTTCGGAGACCTCTGCCTTAATTTCATCTAGACGCTGGCGCAATGATGCTCCCCCACCGGCAACCAAGAACAGACCTCGAACAACATGAGCTTCTAACCCCGGATAATCTCCATCGGCATTTACGTTGATAATCTTTGCAAGCTCGTCATTATCGATAACTGGAAATGCCAAAGAAATTTGGCGACAGGAAAAAGGCCCTGGGTCGAGCAGATTGTGCTCTGGGCCCATTGATGTTCCTAATGATGTAACTAATTCTTCACGAATTGCATCAAGAGGTGGATTAGTTACTTGAGCAAAGAGTTGAGAGAAGTAATCAAAGATTAAACGTGGCTTATCTGAAAGTGCAGCGATGGGTGTATCTGTGCCCATCGAACCTAAGGCTTCCATTCCATTTCGCGCCATCGGCGTAATCAAAATCCGAAGCTCTTCTTCGGTATAGCCAAAAGCCCTTTGACGACGTACTACTGATGAGTGCGGATAAACAATATGTTCGCGTGCGGCAAGGTCATTGAGTTTGACCATTCCGGCATGTAGCCAATCACCATATGGTGCCGCACTTGCCAGCTCTTCCTTAATTTCTTGATCTTCGATGATGCGCCCAGATTCGATATCTACGAGGAACATTTTTCCGGGCTGTAAGCGACCTTTACGTGCAATATTTTCAGGTGCAATATCTAGTACACCGACTTCAGATGCTAGAACTACTAGGCCATCTTTAGTGACCCAAAAACGGGATGGGCGTAGGCCATTGCGATCTAGAACTGCTCCAACTTGATGACCGTCTGTAAAAGTCACACACGCAGGACCATCCCAAGGCTCCATGAGGGATGCGTGAAAGGCGTAGAAATCTCGTCGAGCATCGGACATAGATGTGTGATTTTCCCATGCTTCAGGAATCATCATGAGCACTGCGTGCGGTAAAGATCGCCCACCTAAATAAAGAAGCTCTAAGACCTCATCGAAAGATGCAGAGTCTGAACCTGACATTTCCACAATCGGAAATAGACGTTTTAAATCTCCAGGTATTAATTCGGATTGAAGAAGAGATTCACGTGCACGCATCCAGTTTCGATTTCCCTTAACCGTATTGATTTCACCATTGTGGGCGATGTAACGATAAGGATGCGCTAACGGCCATGAAGGAAAAGTATTTGTAGAAAAACGTGAGTGAACTAGCGCTAGAGGTGATACAACACGGGGATCACTTAAATCAGGGAAAAATTCCTCAAGCTGTCCGGTTGTTAGCATTCCTTTGTAAACAATTGTTTGCGACGATAGGGAGGGAAAATAGACTCTTAATCCATGTTCAGCGCGCTTTCGAAGACAATAAACCATCCGCTCCAATACTAAACCGGTCTCATTTTTCAAGCCGCTCACGAAAATCTGTTTGAAATCAGGCATGACTGAAAGGGCAGTTTTTCCCAGTGAGGCAGTATTAATAGGAAGCGTCCGCCAACCTAAAATCTTTAAACCTTCCAATGCAGCTAGCTCGGCGATTGACTTAGTGATATCGGCGCCAGATTCAATGAAAGCGATTCCGGTTGCATACGAACCAACAGCTGGCAAGGAAAATTCAGTGACCTCTTGATAGAACTGATCTGGAATTCGGATAAGAATTCCGGCACCGTCACCACTATCTGGTTCGGCCCCTGATGCACCGCGGTGTTCGAGATTTCGAAGTGCGGTTAATGCTTTTTCAACTATGTCATGGGTCGCAACTTTATTGAGCGTGGCAACCATGGCGACACCACATGCATCATGTTCTTGAGCAGGGTTATAGAGCCCCTGTGCATGTGGATAGTTGGAAGGCAATGCCATAGGTCTGAACTCCGCTTGTATTAAGAGATGCGGGACAACCTTGGCCCTTGAGCAAACAACTGTGTTGTGCAAAGAGTAGCAAGAAACCAAGAATTTGCGAGAGGTTAGATGCCACTCACTTGGGCTATCTGGCCAATTCCAGCAGTGATCAGCATGCCTAAACTGCCACCAAGAATCACGCGAAGCGTTGTGCTGAGCACGCGTGCACCAGCAGTTCTGGCGCTAATCACACCCGTGAGGATCAAGCCAACAATCGTGAAGCCAACAATGCTCCAGGCCTTAGCGCCAAGCGTGGGAGCAAACGCTCCTGCAAATGGAACCAAACCTCCGGCAGTAAAACTAATAGCAGAGGCTATTGCGGCTTGAACAGGGCGGGCCTTTGTGTGCGGATGTTGACCCAACTCATCTCGAAGGTGAGCAGCCAGTGGATCAACCTTGTGCATCTGCGTTGCGACTTCCAGAGCCAGCTCTGTGCTCAGCCCTCGAGCAATATAAATATGTTGAAGCTCAATTAATTCAGCTTCAGGGTCTGTAGCTAAATGTTCTATTTCAAGTAAACGATCAGACTCTTCCACATCGTTTTGGGAACGAACTGAAACATATTCGCCAACTGCCATTGACATCGCTCCGGCAGTAATTCCCGTGATTCCTGCTGTGACAAGAAAATCATTTTTACCAGCGGCCACTACACCGATCATGAGCGATGCAGTTGAAACTAATCCATCATTTGCGCCAAGTACTGCAGCACGAAGCCAACCCGCTCTGTGTGTACGATGACTTAAATTTCTCTGGTAAACCTCTTCTAATGACATAACTATGAGTCTACCTGAAGTTATTGTTGAAGTTTAGGGATTCTAAGAAAAGCAACAAGCGCGCCGATAGCTACAAGTGCGCTAACCCAGATATTTAATCGAAGGCCTGCAACTAAGTGCGCCGAATCGATTCGAAGAGACTCAACTCCCAAGCGACCTACGCAGTAGCCAAAAACATACAGCGCAAAAATTTGTCCAGAATGAAAGAATCTGCCAAATTTCAAGAGGATAAGAGCTAATAAAGTGCACCACAGCGCTTCATAGAGAAATGTTGGGTGAAAAGTTTCAAAGGCGGAGAATCCGTGGGGGCGATCAATAACTGGAACCTCTAAAGCCCAAGGAGCATTCAAGGGACGCCCGAAAAGTTCGTGATTAAACCAGTTTCCAAAACGCCCTACTGCTTGTGCTAGTAAGACTCCTGGTGCGAGTGCATCCATAAATAGTGAGAAGACGGGAAGATTTAGCTTTTTTGCCAGTCTGCGATAGCGCCACCAAGCGCCTACGGTCCCCAGTGCAATAGCGCCCCAAATCCCTAGGCCACCTTCCCAGATTTTAATGACATCGAACGGGTGTCCACCAGTTCCGAAGTACGCATCTGGTGAAGTAATAACATGGTAAATACGCCCGCCAATAATTCCGCAAGGAACTGCGGTGATCGCAACTTCAGAGACAACCGATTTGGCATGTGGAGATGTCGTTTTAAAACGTTTATCGCCTAGCCAGATTGCACCTGCGATTCCAGTGATGATGCATAAGGCATACATGTGAATCGTAAGCGGTCCGAGCTCCAAGACCGAAATGGTTGGCGATGGAATCGAACGTAACAAAGTTTAGCCAGCCTCTACAGCCAGACGGAATTCGGCAAGGTTAAAGTCTGATGACTTTCGCTCCCAGAGCTTTCCGTTAATAAAGACAGTTGGTGTTCCGCTGACCTTGTATTTCGGCATAGAGTCATAGTTGGCTTTTACGATATCAAACTTCGATGCTTTATTAACACAGTCAGTGAAAGCCTTGGATTTCAAACCAATGTAGTCGCCGATTTTAATTAAATTAGCATTTGAAAAGAAGCCAGAGTTTTCAAGGGTGGGTTGCACTAAATAAATAGCCTTATGAAAATCTAGGTACTGACCTTCTTCGGCGGCACAGAATTCAGCATTTGCAGTTCTTACGGATTCATCACCTAAAAACGAAAGGACGTGAAAAACGACTGTAGCTTTATTTGTTCGCACAAGATCATCAATGTAGCCACCATTTGCCTGTTCAAAACTTCGGCACACAGGGCACTGCGGATCTTCCCAGACATCAATCTGAAGTTTATTTCCAGGGTTTAAAACTAAACCTGAACCTTGAGCTGGATCTACTGTTGCAGTTACTGGCGCGGCCATTATGTAGTTTTTTAGGGCAGTAAATGAAGCATTTGCTTTTGTAGACTGACTCATCATTGAAAAGGCCACTCCAGTTATTACGACAAGTGCAACCATTCCCATAACTAACCAACGCGTGAAATTATCTCCACCAGATGGTGCCTTAGATTTAGCTTGCTTTGACATTACTACTCCTTGATTTCAGTGACGAGTTTTTCAACTCCAAAAACTCCGTAGGGGAAAAAGTATAGGTAAATTGCGGTCAATACCAATCCCGCATCTCGCAGAGTTTCTATGAGATAAGTCCGGTGAACTGCTGCAGCCTTGGAAGGGTCAATGGGCCCACCTCCTCCAAAACAGCCGCAATCGATTAAAATTCCTCGGGCCCAGACTGAAATAATGGCACATATGAAGATAGCCATAACAATTCCGCCGGTTAATGCTGCGAATCTCACAGATAAGCCAACAAAAAGCAACAGCCCAATTGCGATTTCTAGCCAGGGCAAGGCGTAACCGAGGAGATGAGCTAACTGTGTTGGCAGGATTTTATAAGCAGCGACCGCACTTGCTGACTCTGATGGCGAGAGTGCCTTTATGCCGCCAGCGACAACAAGTACACCACCTAAAATTAATCGACATACAAAAGTGATACTGCCCTGATATTTTTCATTAAAATTCTTCATCTGCTCTCTCGCACTCCTAATGCTAACGCTTTAGCTAATTCAGATATCGCATGTAGTCCATCAGATTCGGACTGTGCATTCAAAAGTAGTTTTATAAAGGCCGATCCTACAATTACGCCATCGGCATATCCAGCAACTTCACACGCTTGCTCTCGAGTTGATACGCCCAAACCAACAGCTACTGGCAGAGAAGTTGTGGCACGAATACGCGAGACTAAATCACGTGCATTAACGGAAACGCTTGTACGCGCACCAGTTACACCCATAACGCTGGCGGCATAAACAAAGCCACCAGTCTTCGACGTTACTTTTCCGATTCGCTCGTCACTGCTGCTTGGAGCAAGTACATATATTGGATTAATATCATATTTGTCCGTTGCGACTAACCATTGAGTCGACTCCTCGATAGGTAAATCAGGTGTGATTACACCCGAACCACCATTGTCGGAAATATATTGAGCGAATTTATCTACACCAAATTTTTCGATGGGATTCCAATATGTCATTACAACACTAGCCACACCGCAATCACTTGCAGTTTTTAATGCAGCAAATACGTCATGAGCTCCGGTTCCGGCTTTGAGTGAGATATCGGCAGCTTCTTGAATAGTTGGTCCATCCATAACTGGATCACTGTAAGGAAAACCGATTTCAATTGCATCAACTCCAGCTACGGCAAGTGCTTTAATCGCCTTATTGCAACCCTCAATTGAAGGAAAACCAGCGGGAATATATGCAATAAGTGCGGCTCGATTTTCAGTTCTGACCTTTTCGAATAAACGATCAAGGCTTGTGCTCACAATGGAATTCCAAAATACTGTGCAGCGGTTTGCACATCTTTGTCTCCACGTCCGGACAAGTTAATTAAGAGCGTGGCATCAGGACCAACTTCTTTACCAATAATCATCGCACCAGCTAGCGCATGGGCAGTCTCAATCGCTGGAATAATTCCCTCGGTCTTGCAAAGAAGTGAAAATGCCTCCATAGCTTGATTATCGTTAATGGCCCGATATTCGGCGCGACCTATGTCATGAAGGTAGGCATGCTCCGGGCCAACGCCTGGATAATCCAAACCGGCGGAAATTGAATGTGACTCAACGGTTTGTCCATTTTCATCCTGTAAAACATATGAGCGAGTTCCATGCAATACACCTGGCGAACCACCAGAAATTGTCGCTGCATGTCGACCAGTTTCAACTCCATCGCCGCCGGCTTCAAAGCCAATCAATCGCACGCCAGCATCTGGAATAAAGGCATGAAATATTCCAATTGCATTTGAGCCTCCACCGACGCATGCAAGAACCGCATCTGGAAGTTTGCCAGTAAGTGCAAGAACTTGTGTACGTGATTCTTCTCCAATGATTTTATGGAAATCACGAACCATGGTGGGAAATGGGTGTGGTCCAGTAACTGTTCCTAATAAGTAGTGTGTATCGGCGACATTTGTTACCCAGTCGCGCATCGCTTCATTGATCGCATCTTTTAGAGTGCGCGATCCGGAAGTAACTGGAACAACTTGCGCGCCTAATAATTTCATTCGCGCCACATTAAGTGACTGTCTACGAGTATCTTCTTCACCCATATAAACAACACACTCAAGACCCATCAAAGCTGCCGCAGTTGCTGCAGCTACCCCATGTTGCCCCGCACCAGTTTCAGCGATGATGCGCTTTTTTCCCATTCGCTTCGTTAATAGCACTTGACCTAAAACGTTGTTTATCTTATGGCTACCTGTGTGATTGAGGTCTTCTCGCTTGAGTAAAATTCGGGCGCCACCTGCATGCTCGGCAAAACGTGGAACCTCCGTAATGATGCTGGGACGACCCGTATATGTTCGGTGCAACTCAGCTAACTCAGAAAGAAAAGCTGGATCTTTTTGTGAACTAATGTGTGCATTTTCAAGCTCATTGAGCGCACCAATGAGCGCTTCGGGAACAAAGCGACCGCCATACTCACCGAAGTGACCATCTGCAACATTATTTTCTACGATCATTTGCTAAGTCTATCTAGGCCAAGAAGTTCTCGCACGGCCATTTCCGGATTCCCCGCCTTTACAAGTGCCTCACCCACGAGAATTGCAGTTGCTCCATGCTTCTGTGCAAAGTCAACATCGGGGCGATTAGAGATTCCAGATTCTGCGACCCGGACTATGTTACCTGGAACACGTGGAAGTAGATCTTTAAAAGCATCATTACTCACTTCTAGGCTCTTTAAGTTACGCGAATTTACTCCAATAATTTCCGGTGATATCTCTAGGGCACGCTCTAACTCATCGTGTGTATGCACTTCGATTAATGCTCGCATTCCAAGTTCACTCGTTAATTGAAAATAATCCTTAAGTTGATTTGCGCCAAGCGCAGCAACAATAAGAAGTACTACATCGGCTCCATGAGCACGCGCTTCAAAGAACTGATACTCATCGACCATAAAATCTTTTCGTAAGATTGGAATCTCTATTCGTGCACGAACTGCATCTAGATCTTCAAGTGAACCACCAAAACGGCGTCGCTCAGTTAAGACACTAATCATCGTCGCGCCAGCTTGAGCATATTGTTCGGCAAGTGCTGACGGATCAGCAATTTCTGCAAGGAGACCTTTGCTAGGTGAAGATCGCTTTACCTCTGCAATAAGCGACATCTCTTGTGAAAGCATTGTTGCTAATGGATCTCGTACTGGAGCTGCGCTATCAATGCCTTCTTGGATTCGAGCAAGAGGAATTCGCCGAATAGCTAAATCTTCGCGCACACCTTCAATGATTGAATCAAGGACGCTCATTATCGCCATCCTGACTTGGATCTATACCTTCGTCTTGCGCGTTCCACGTATTTAACTCTCTTGGTGTGCGCTCATATCTTGAGGATAGGCGAAATGTTTTACTAATTATGAGAACGAGTGTCAAAACAAAACCAATACAGATTACAATCGAAAATAGTTGGTTCATCAACTCTTTCGCAATCTATTTGCGGCATCTACTGCACCCAAAACGGCAGCGGCCTTGTTGTGGCACTCTTGATTCTCCGACTCAGGATCAGAGTCGGCAACAACTCCAGCACCTGCCTGCACATAGGCCTGACCTTCATGAATCAAGGCGGTACGAATCGCTATACACGTATCGATATTGCCAGTGAAATCAATGTAACCAACGATGCCACCATAGAGACCACGACGTGTGGGTTCTAGCTTTTCAATGATCTCCATCGCACGAGGTTTAGGTGCACCAGATAACGTGCCTGCAGGGAAGACTGAAAAAAGTGCATCTATTGGTGATGAACTTTCAGATAATTGACCGGTAACCGTCGAGACAATATGCATCACATGTGAATAACGTTCGATATGCATAAAATCTATAACCTCTACTGAACCGGGCTTACATACTCGGCCAATATCATTTCGTCCAAGATCTACCAGCATGAGGTGTTCTGCTCGCTCCTTAGGATCGGCGAGTAATTCTTCGGCTAGGCGATGATCTTCTTCGGGAGAAGGCGAACGCTTTCTAGTACCGGCAATCGGATGAATCATTACTTCTTTGCCATTTATTTTTACTAAAGCTTCAGGACTAGATCCGACGACGTCAATGCCGTCGTTAAAACGTAGAAGGTACATATACGGGCTTGGATTATTGAGTCGCAACATGCGATAGACATCTAAGGCATCGGCATGACATTCCATCGAAAATCTCTGCGAAAGAACTATCTGAAAAGCTTCACCAGCAAGGATTTCCTCTTTTGCTGCCAAGACTTTAGCCTTAAAACTATCGGGAGTTATATTTGATTTAAAGTCAGGGCGAGTGTGTGCGTCAATAAGTGCAACATCACCCGAGAGCGCCGAATTTAGATCGGCCTGCATCCGGTCTAGTCGTTCATTACACGCAGTAAATGCTTCATCGATTCGATCATCACTGCCATCCCAATTAATTGCATTAGCTATTAATGTAATTGTGCCGTCACTGTGATCTAAAACAGCTAAGTCACTTGTCAACATAAAACTTAGTTCGGGCAAAGGTAGATCTTTTACGGAAAGATTGGAAATTTTTTCTAATCGGCGAACAACGTCGTAGCCCATGAAACCAACGAGTCCACCAGTCAAAGGTGGTAGGCCCGCAATCTTTGGCGACTTTAAATGTTCGGCCGCCAAGCGCAATGCAACTAGGGGATCTATGCCTGTAGGAGCGCCGGCAGGTGGCGTTCCTTGCCAATAAGCAACTCCGTTAGATTCACTGAGCGTTGCTTCACTGCGAACTCCGATGAATGAATACCGAGACCAAGCGCCACCATGTTCGGCCGACTCTAATAGAAAAGTATTAGGTGCATCTTTAGCTAGTTTTCGATAAACCCCCAACGGGGTTTCACCATCGGCTAATAAACGTCGCGATACCGGAATAACATTTGAAATCTTCGCATAAGCTCGGAACTCATCTACATTCATTTCTTGACTACCGTTAATGGTTTATGAAAACACGTAGATTCACCGGTATGACATGCAACTCCGACTTGTGTGACCTGAATAAGAATTGCATCGCCATCACAATCAAGTGCTACCGAGTGCACTTCTTGAAAATGTCCTGACGTTGAACCTTTTACCCACAACTCATTTCTACTGCGACTCCAAAAAGTTGCTTTGCCAGTCTCTAATGTCAGAGCGAGTGATTCGCTATTCATATATGCCAACATAAGAACTTCGTGGCTAGTTACATCCTGAACAATTGCAGGAAACAGCGCACTTGGTTCCTTAAGCAGGGATTGAACAGCTGGATCTAGGGCTGGCATGTGCTAATTCTGCCCTACTTCATAGTCGTGGTGCGCACCGGATAATTGTGTTTGGCCAGATATGACTTAACATCGCCAATACGGTGGATTCCAAAGTGAAAAACACTAGCTGCCAATAATGCATCGGCCCCAGCATCTAGAGCTGCAGCAAAGTCCTCTAGCGCTCCTGCCCCACCACTTGCTATGAGAGGAACATTCGAAACCTCGCGCACAGCCGTAATCATCGAAATGTCATATCCGGCTCGTGTGCCATCGGCATCCATAGAGTTGAGCAAAATCTCACCGACACCAAGGGCACATGCTTTTTCAACCCATGCCAAGGCGTCAATATCTGTTCCTTCTCGTCCACCGTGTGTTGTGACTTCAAAACCTGATGCAGTGCGTGCTCTGCGTGCATCCACGGATAGCACCAATACTTGTGAACCAAATCGATCGGCAATCTCTGCAATCAATTGCGGTCTAGCGATTGCAGATGTGTTAATCGAAATTTTATCGGCACCTGCGCGCAATAATCTATTAACATCTTCGACACTTCGAACTCCACCGCCCACTGTCAGCGGGATGAAAACCTGTTCGGCTGTTTGCCGAATAACATCCAGAGTCGTTTCACGCCCTGCACTACTTGCTGAAATATCTAAAAATGTAAGCTCATCGGCCCCTTCAACTCCATAAAGCTCGGCCATTTCGACTGGGTCACCAGCATCAACTAAGTTAGTGAAGTTAACGCCTTTAACAACGCGACCTTCAGTTACATCAAGGCAGGGAATAATACGGATGGAAAGACTCATTGCGATGCAATCCCTAATGCTTCTTGAAGAGTAAACGCACCTGCATACAATGCTTTTCCAACAATTGCACCTTCAATACCTAGTGTTCGAATTGCCGCAAGTGCTGCAATGTCAGCAAGGGATGAGATTCCACCACTTGCAATGACGGGCTTTTTAGTTGCAGCACAAACTTGACGCAGGAGCTCGATGTTTGGACCTTGCAAAGTTCCATCTTTCGTTACGTCGGTAACAACATAACGCGCACAACCATCCTTATCTAAACGTGCAATAGTTTCAAAGAGTTCGCCACCTTCTTCCGTCCAACCGCGCGCTGCCAAAGTATGACCACGTACATCTAACCCAACGGCGATCAAATCACCATATTCCGAAATCATCTGTGCAGTCCAGAGTGGATTTTCAAGCGCTGCCGTGCCTAGGTTAACTCGACGACATCCAGTTGCCATGGCACGTTTTAATGATTCATCATCGCGAATACCACCAGATAATTCAACTTTAATATCTAGCTTTCCAACGACCTCAGCTAATAGTTGGGAATTCTCCCCGCGACCAAAAGCTGCATCTAGATCAACTAAGTGAATCCATTCGGCGCCTGCGGCTTGAAACTCTAAAGCAACATCAAGCGGTGATCCATAGATACTTTCCTTAGATAATTCACCCTGTACTAAACGAACCGCACGACCATCTTTAACGTCGACTGCAGGTAATAGCTCTAAGTAACTCATAGTGAATTACTCCAATTCTTTATCAAAGCCAAACCGGCCACACCAGATTTTTCAGGATGAAACTGCGTTGCACTGACGTATCCATCTTCAACTGCCGATAGAAATTTTTCTCCATACGTCGTCCATGTCTGGTGAACCCCAACGGGCTCCTTAGCTGCAAAAGAATGGACAAAGTAAAAGGCTTGATCTTCAATACCTTTCATGAGCGTTGACCCTTGCGCCGCTTCCACGGTGTTCCACCCCATGTGCGGAAGTATCGGTGCAGTAATTTTTGTTACAATTGCATCCCAGATTCCTACTCCGTCATGCGGTGCACCATCTGAATGTTCATCACCGTATGAAAATAAAATCTGCATTCCGATACAAATGCCCAATACCGACCGCTCGCTGGAAATACGTTTGCGAATAATCTCTTTGCCATTGATTGTTTGCAAACCTTTCATGCACGCTGCAAAAGCACCTACACCTGGAACTACAAGTCCGTCGGCTTCAAAAGCTACGTTGGCATCAGATGTAACAACTACATCATGACCCGCAGTTGCAAATGCACGTTCAGCTGAACGTAAATTTCCCGATCCGTAGTCGAGTATTGCGATCAAAGAGAGCCCTTAGTCGAAGGGATCCCTGCAACTCTTCCGTCCAATGACACGGCATCGCGCAACGCGCGCGCAACTGCTTTGAACTGTGCCTCAAATACGTGATGTGCATTTCGACCTTCGAGAACTCTGATATGAAGAG
>QYPG01000012.1 GCA_007279945.1 Streptomycetaceae bacterium
GAATCCGATGCGCCATGGTGGGTCGTATTTACCGAAGATAGTGAGGGAGTATGTATCGAACCTCAGACCGCACCACCTGATGCGCAGAATTTAGGAATTACTGGTGAGGACTACATAGAGGCTTTATTCGTTTTCGAGCGTTTGGATATGGATTAACAATGATTAATCGCACGCATTTAGCACAGCTACGTTCAGTTGAAGAAGCTCGCTTTTTAGCATTACATCCTAAGAGCGGCCAACTTTTTGAAGCGGGAAAGAAAAATATGCCTGGCGGTGTACCTATGTCATGGATGGCCAAGTGGCCCGGTGCTTATCCAGTTTTTGTTGAGAACGCTAAAGGTGCGCGCTTTACTGACGTTGATGGAAATACCTATATTGATTTTTGTTTAGGTGATACCGGATCCATGACCGGCCACTCACCCGATGCAACGGTCGCTGCGATTCGCGAACAAGTCGGCAAGGGAATTACTGCCATGTTGCCTACGGCCGATGCAGCGATTGTTTCGGGTGAATTAGCCCACCGCTTTGGTTTACCTCTGTGGCAGTTCACAGTATCGGCCACCGATGCTAATCGCCATGTCATTCGTTATTCACGAATGATTACTGGCCGTTCGAAAATTGTCGTTATCGATCGTTGCTACCACGGCAGCGTCGATGAAACATTTGCAACTCTTGATGCGGAAGGAAATACCGTAGCCCGTGAAGGAAATATCGGTGCACCAGTTGCACTTGATGTCACTACCCGCGTTGTTGAGTTCAACGATATTTCAGGTATGGAAAAAGCTTTAGCACATGGTGATGTTGCAGCGATTTTGATGGAACCTGCCATGACTAACGTTGGAATTGTTCTACCCCACGCCGGTTATTTAGAGGCTGTACAGGCTTTAGCTAAAAAATATGGAACGATTTTAATTATCGATGAGACCCATACAATCTCAGTTGGTCCCGGTGGAATGACCGCTGACCGTGGATTAAAGCCGGATTTTCTTACTATTGGTAAAGCTATCGCAGGTGGAATTCCTACTGGAACTTTTGGAATGACGCACGAGATCGCTGATTCAATTAAAAAAATGGTTGAGCTAGAGATCATTGATACTGGCGGCATCGGTGGCACCCTGGCTGGTAACGCCCTATCGCTGGCTTCTATGCGCGCCACATTGACCCAAGTTTTAACCCAAGAAAACTTTGACCGCATGATTGATTTAGGTACGCGTTGGTCTGATGGCGTAGATGCTGCGATACGAGAGTTTGAATTACCGTGGACGTGTAATCGTTTAGGTGCACGTGGGGAATATATGTTTGGCAAGACCGCTCCGGTTACTGGGGCCGATGCGAATAATGCGGGAGACTTTGAACTAGAGCAGTACATACATCTGCGTATGCTCAACGATGGTTTTTTGATTACGCCTTTTCACAATATGGCTTTGATGTGTCCTGATACAACGGCGGCGGATGTAGATGCGCATACTCACGCATTTCGGGTTATGTGCGCCGAACTCACAGGGAACCCACAGAGCTGACTGTGGATTGGCACAGAGATATCTTCTATTCTTCACTTATCCATACAAAAGTGTGGCAGTTAGAGGGGGTCGACGTGAAGGCATTAACTCGAAGCATTGCAGCTGCATCAATGGCTGGAATCTTTGCACTTGCGGGAATTTCAGGAGCGGCTGCAGATGTCGCAGCACCAGCAGTAAAGAAAGTTGCGCTGACTCCAGAGCAAAAAGCCGCCTTCGAAGCAGCCAAAGCTACTTTCCAGGCTGCACGCACTGCGCGTCATAGCGCAGTCGCATCAGCTAAGAACACTGTTGCTACGGCAAAGTCGGCTCGCGACGCGGCAATTGCAGCGGCGACAACTAAAGATGCACGCGTTGCTGCACGTACAACTTTTAAATCAGTCATTGCAACTGCAAAGGCTGCAGTACCAGCGAAACCGGTAAAACCAGTTCGACCATAAATCAGGGATGCACAAAAAAGGAGCCGGTTCCCCTGGCTCCTTTTTTATTTCCCACTTGTTTAATTAAACCCCAACGCTTCGTAGAGTTTTAAGCCTTTTACATTATCGGCATCTACATAAAGCATCGCTTCTTGAATTCCTTTACTGAATAGATAGTTCATAGCTGCAATTGAGACTGCGCGGCCAATACCATGACCGATGTAATCAGGGTCAACACCAACAACAAATAACTCACCAACCGGGGCTTGATTCACAAGATCATGGTGAATCTTGGTCCAACACGTGCCGACCAACTGCCCATTCTCAACGGCGATAAAAAAGCCTGCAGCATCAAACCACGGTTCGGCCATTCGGTTTTCTAAATCTTGCATTACCCAATGACCTTGATCGGGATGATGAGTGAAGACTTTATTGTTGAGCTCTAACCAGGCTTGTTTATGCAGTGAGGCATTAAAGGTTTCAATAGAAAAACCATGATCAGTATCGGGAATTCGTCCCTGCAGAGTGCGGTGAATCTTTAATATATGACGCATGATTAAACGCGTTCGTTAATAGAGCTCTCTTTGCCAGCTGACGGCATCGTAAATCGATAACCAACGTTGCGAACTGTTCCGATGATTGATTCAAACTCTGGGCCAAGCTTTGAACGTAGGCGGCGAATATGCACATCTACTGTGCGCGTACCTCCGAAATAGTCGTAGCCCCAGATTTCTTGCAGCAACTGCGCGCGAGTAAATACACGTCCTGGGTGCTGAGCTAAATACTTTAACAATTCAAACTCTTTAAAAGTTAAATCTAAAACATTTCCCTTAAGCCTGGCGGTATACGTTGATTCATCGATAGCAACATCACCGCTGCGAATCTCGCCGGAGTGTGGATCGCTACTTGCAATTGCTGCCAAGTGTTTGCCAACTGCGATACGGATTCGCGCATCAACTTCGGCGGGACCTGATGTATCCAACATGACATCATCGATTCCCCACTCAGCGCTCACTGCAGATAAACCGCCTTCAGTTGCAATCACGATGATGGGGCAGCCAAGACCTGTAGTTGCTAAAAGCCGCGTTAAAGACTTTGCAGAAGGTAGGTCGCGTCGTGCATCTACGAGAATCACATCGACATCGGGAACATCTACTAAGACGCTAGCTTCAGCAGGCAAGATGCGAACCTGATGCGCAAGTAAACCGAGCGCGGGTAGAACTTCTGCGCTCGCGCCAGACGTGTTCGTCAGGAGCAAGACCTTGGCCATTGGCACAGACTACCCCTGAGAAAACAATGCTTCCAATCGCAGTAATGGCTATGGCCTAAGGTAGGAACATGGCTGACAAGCATGAACTCCATGAAAAGGGCTTACGCCTTACGCCTCAGCGCGAACTTGTGTTAGCTGCCGTGCGCGAACTTGGTCACTCAACCCCTGAAGAAGTTGCCGAGAAAGTACGCACGACTCATCCAGGTATCAATCTTTCAACGGTCTATCGCAACTTAGAGACGCTAGAAAATGTCGGCCTTGTTCAACATACGCACTTAGGCCATGGCGGGGCGACGTATCACGCCGCTGAAGAGTTAACGCATCTACATTTAGTGTGCGGAAAGTGTGCAAGCGTTGGCGATGCGCCGATTGAGGTTGCCGCTAACTTTGTAAATACTTTGGCCGATGACTATGGCTTTAAAACCGACGTTACACACTTTGCGGTGTACGGAACCTGTACTAACTGCCAATGAGCGCGGTACTTGTCGAAGACGGCGTCGATAAAGGTGCAATCTGGCACTTTGGCGAACCCGTTAAAGAACAGCGCGCGTTAGGGGCTGGAACGGCGTGGGCCGATCTTTCACACTTGAGAGTGATTGCAGTCAGCGGTGATGATCGTTTGAAGTGGTTGCATGATTTAACAACTCAGTTCCTCAATGATTTAGGCGTTGGCCTCTGGACATCGGCGATGATCTTGGATCCTCAGGGCCATATCGAGTACCAATTTAATGTAGTCGATGACGGTGCAACTACCTGGCTAGTTTTAGATCCTGGTTATGCCGAAACACTTCTTGCGTATTTAACTAAGATGAAATTTATGTTAAAGGTCGACGTTCGCGATGCTAGTAATGAATTCGCAGTTTTGCGTGCACCTGGTGTGACAACTGAGATTGGTGGACCATTCGCACTCGTAGCACGTACGGAGTTAGCAGATATAAGTGAGGGATTTAATTTAGTTGCTACACAAATCGGTACGTGGGCACTGGATGCAGAGCGCGTTGCTGCTGGCCGTCCACGTATTGGTTTTGAGACTGATCATAAATCGATTCCCAATGAAATCGGCGTACTGAACAAGTCTGTACATATGAATAAAGGCTGTTATCGAGGACAAGAGACCGTGGCTAAGGTTTTCAATTTAGGTAATCCACCTCGGCGTCTAGTGATGTTGCACCTTGATGGCAGCGATGTGGCATTTCCACCTAAAGGTACAAAAGTTGAGAACGATGGGGTAGTTGTTGGTTTTATTGGCACGGTTGCACGCCACCACGAGCTAGGCACAATCGCGTTAGCAATTGTGAAGCGAAATACGCCAGTTGAGGCAACGCTGAGCATTGAAGGCGTGCCCGCTTCGCAGGAAGTGATTGTTTAGTCAAGGTAGGCTTAGCGTGTGGAGCTTTTTACATCGATAATCCTTGGCCTTGTAGCCATTGCATTAGGTGTTGCTCTGATTTTTTATGCATTCCGTGGTCGTCAATCTCAAGCACGACGTTCACCTAAATTTAGAGGACGCCCATAGATGGTTTTTACAATTCCCGAAGGCCTGCATGCAGATCTCAATCCGTTGGCCTGGCTGGTTGGTACATGGCGCGGTAAAGGCCGCGGTGAATATCCAGGTATAGAGCCCTTTGAGTATGCGCATGAAGTAGTTTTTAATCATGACGGTCGTCCATTTTTAAATTATTTCTCTCGTTCATGGATATTAGATGCAGAGGGTGAAATAGTGCGCCCAGGTGCATCCGAAGCTGGTTTTTGGCGCACTAAGCCTAATAATGTTTTAGAGGTTGTAATGTCACACAACACTGGAATTTCTGAGGGTTGGGTTGGACAGTTTGATGGTCCGAAGATTCAATTAGTTTTAGATCAAGGGTATTCAGCGCCAAGTGCCAAGATTGTTACCGCCGGTGTTCGTTTATACGGCCTTGTTGCGGGAGAACTTTTCTTTGCCTATGACATGGCCGCTGAAGGTAAAGAGTTACAAGCCCATATTTGGTCTTCACTTGAACGCCAGAGCGAATAATTAATGTCATTACTTATCGGAGAAACTCTTGCTGAATTAGTCAGAAATGATGTTGTTGAATCTATTCACGTAGGCCACTTTGTTGCGCTCAATAGTGATGGTTCGATCATGATGCAAAGAGGTGATCCAACACAGCTTATTTATCCGCGTTCCTCATATAAATCTATTTTGGCATCGGCCATGGTTCGCAGTGGGGTTGTATTAGAGCCACGTTTATTAGCACTTACGTGTGCATCACATTCGGGTTTAGAGATGCATCAAAAAGGCGCGTTAGAGATTTTGGCACTTGCTGGTTTAGATGAGAATGCATTGCAGAATGTAAAGGGTCGACCACTTGATGAAGCTGCAGCCCTTGCAACCCCAGTAGCAACACGTTTGGCTATGAACTGTAGTGGCAAGCACTCTGGAATGCTTTTGGGCTGCGCAACAAATGGCTGGCCAATTGAAAACTATTTAGATCCACGCCACCCTTTACAGATTGCCTTTAAGAATGAGTTAGAAATATTATCTGGTGAAAAAATTACTCATACTGCAATCGATGGATGTGGTGCACCATTATTTTTGATTTCTCTGCTTGGTCTTGCACGAGCAGTTAGAGCACTGACAATTTCAGTTGATCCAGTTCACCAACGCGTTGTGAATGCCTGTCGAGAGTTTCCAGAGATGGTTGCAGGCCCTAATCGCATGTCTACCAAGATTATGAAAATCCACCCTGGAGTCTTTATGAAAAGTGGCGCTGAATCAGTAATGGTGGCATCAGTGCCCGATGGTCGCACGTATGCATTCAAAGTAAATGATGGGGGTTTACGATCCCGTGAGGCTATAACCGTTGCTGGTTTGAAGTTATTAGGTGTTGAGGCTGATATCGAGTTAGAAAAAGTCTACGGCGGAGGTCAGATAGTTGGCTCCATTCGCGCAACTTTCTAACTAGTCGTACCCTTACGTCATGAACGGGCGCATAGCCACCGTAATGGTGCATACATCTCCACTAGATCAGCCAGGTATTGGCGATGCTGGTGGAATGAATATCTATGTCGTCGAGTCGGCTCAACGAATGGCAGCCATGGGTGTGGAGGTTGATATTTTTACCCGCCGAACTGAAAGCGATCAGCCAGATATAGTCGAAATATCTAAAGGTGTACGGGTTCGCTACTTTGATTGTGGTCACGGACATTTAACTAAAGAGCAGCTGCCAGTGCATATTTTGGGACTCTCGAAAGAGTTTTTAAGAATCCTGCGCAACGAAAAATACGATGCGATTCATTCGCACTATTGGATTTCAGGAAAAGTTGCCATGCCTGCCGCTGCCGAACTTGGAATTCCACTTGTCCACACTATGCATACGATGGCGCGTGTAAAGAATTTAAATTTAGCCGAAGGTGAAAGCCCTGAGCCAATGATTCGCGTGCAAGGTGAAACTCAGGTCGCAGCAGCGGCCCAAGCATTAATCGCTAACACTGATTCTGAGGCAGCCAGTCTGGTCTCGTTATATGAAGCCTGCCCAGACATAGTTCATGTTGTAACCCCTGGCGTTGATCTTTATACATTTACTCCAGGAAAGGGTCGTAAGAGTGCACGAGAGAGTATCGGCACTCCACAAGACGCGTTAGTTGTAACTTTTGTTGGGCGCATTCAGCCGCACAAAGGTCCAGAAATATTGATCCGTGCAACATCTGAATTGGTAAAACACTCTCCACTGATTCGCCCAACATTAATCGTCAATATTAGTGGCGGAGCGTCAGGGGCTAACACTGAAGAAGTAGAACGTTTGCAAGAACTGACTACGTGGTTAGGAATCGATGATGTCGTTCGCTTTACTCCACCTATTCCTCGTGCTGAGCTACCTCAGTGGTATCGCGCCGCAGATTTAGTGTGTGTACCAAGTTATTCCGAGTCATTTGGATTAGTGGCACTTGAAGCACAAGCCTGCGGAACACCAGTAATTGCAACTGCTGTAGGTGGTTTGCGCACTGCAGTGGCTGATGGAATTTCAGGTGTTCTAGTCGATGGTCATGACCCTAAAGCGTGGTCATCGGTTATCGCACGCTTAATGCACGAGCCACAGCGACGTGTTTTGTTATCAGTGGGAGCTGTTGAGCATGCTTCACACTTTGGTTGGGATGCAACCGCGCGTGGAACCTTGGATATTTATGATCAAGTTATTACGCAAGCACAGCAATCCAGAAAGATTTCTAGTCAGTAATGGCCGCAATCGATCCTCGAATAACAATCGAAGAGTTTATAGATTCACACGACCTTGAGTTCGAAAAGCGCGACAGCAATACTTTTTTGATTACTTTGCCGGGTGAGAAGAAATTACAGACGCACTGCGCACTCATTGTCGGAGATCATTCATTAAGCATCAATGCATTTGTGATTCGAAAGCCCGATGATAATGAAGCTGCTGTGCATGCCTGGTGTCTTACAAAGAATGCAGCGCTGTATGGTGTTGCCTTTGCTACTAATGAGCTCGGCGATATTTTCTTAGTAGGCCGCCTGCCGTTGTCAGCTGTGACAGATAGAGAGATCGATCGTTTAGTTGGTTCGGTACTTGAAATCTCTGATTCATCGTTTAACCCATTACTTGAACTCGGATTTGCCAATGCGATTCGTCGCGAATGGGCATGGCGGCTCTCACGTGGTGAGTCGCTAGCTAATTTAGAGGCTTTCAAACATTTGGTTTAGGATGTACCCATGAGCAACTTCGAACTAATCCTTCTACGCCATGGTGAATCACAATGGAATGCCAAGAATCTTTTTACTGGCTGGGTTGACGTTGCCTTATCTACAAAGGGCGAGCAAGAGGCCCGTCGCGGTGGAGCCCTATTAGCCGAGCGCGGATTATTACCCGACCTACTTCATACCTCGCTATTGCGCCGTGCAATTCATACTTCGCAACTAGCTTTAGATGCATGTGATCGTCACTGGATTCCGGTGCAGCGCAGCTGGCGCCTCAATGAGCGTCACTATGGCGCGCTTCAAGGTAAAGATAAGGCGCAGACCCTTGCCCAGTATGGTGAAGAACAGTTTGCACTCTGGCGCCGATCTTTTGACGTTCCACCTCCGCCGATCGATGACAACGATGAGTTCTCGCAGAGCCATGATGCCCGCTACTCCGATATCACTGCACCAAAGACTGAGTGTCTTAAAGATGTCATCGATCGCATGTTGCCTTATTGGCACGAATCTATCGTTCCTGATCTTAAGCAGGGTAAGCGCGTATTAGTTACTGCTCATGGAAACTCACTTCGCGCACTTGTTAAACACTTAGATGGCATTAGCGATGCCGATATTGCTGGATTAAATATTCCTACAGGAATTCCCTTGTATTACAAACTTAATGCTGATTTAACACCAGTAGTTAAAGGTGGAGAGTATTTAGATCCAGCTGCAGCTAAAGATGCAATCGCAGCAGTTGCAAATCAGGGAAAGAAGTAATTAAGCCGTAATTCCTGCGTACGCATCTACAGGCTCACGAATAATTGCTTGAACAGTAATGCCGCCAGCGCGCGCAAAGAAGAAAGTTACTGGTACCTGCGAACCAGCTTTTGCACCAAGTGCCGGAACAACTGCTTTGGCATTAGCCGATGCACCTTCAAAGATGATTGGTGTATTTAGACTCACTACGTTCATTCCAGTCACAGTTGTAACTTGACCGTTGATTGCTACGCCAAGAAGTGCATCATCCGTAGGATTATCATTAATGAGCGTGCCAACTAAAACTCCAGCACCTTCAGCGGTAGCAACGACAAGGACATTGCGGAGTTTGATGTTGTTGCCATCTTTAGTAATTGTGCCTTCAACACCATCGGTGACCTGCTTAACCTGGCGGGTGGAGGCATTAAAGCCAGCACCACATGCAGTTAATGTCAATGCGAGTACGGATGAAATAAGTATAAATAATATACGGCGCATGGGCGATATTCTCTCATAGGAAATTAGTAGTTTAATCCGCTGGTTTTACGCTAAATATGCCTAGGTGACTGGGTCAGAAATCGCTGGTACAATTGACCCTCTAGCGAAGGGCAACACATGACATTTAAGGTCGGCGAAACCGTTGTTTATCCTCATCACGGAGCAGCTCTTATCGAAGCGATAGAAGTTCGCGTGATCAAAGGTGAAGAAAAGACCTATTTAGTGTTGAAAGTCGCGCAAGGAGATCTAACCGTTAGAGTCCCTGCAGAAAATATCGACCTCGTTGGTGTCCGCGATGTTGTCGATTCTGCCGGCCTAGATCGAGTATTTAACGTATTACGCCAGCCATATACAGAGGAACCAACTAACTGGTCACGTCGCTATAAGGCAAACCTTGAGAAGTTAGCATCGGGAGATGTTATTAAGGTCGCCGAAGTTGTTCGCGATTTGTACCGTCGTGATTTAGATCGCGGACTATCAGCTGGTGAAAAGCGCATGCTCGCCAAGGCGAAGCAGATCCTTATCTCAGAGCTCGCACTTGCTGAGCGCACTGATGAAGAAAAGGCTGCAGTAATCCTTGACGAGGTTCTTGCTTCCTAAAACCATGGCTGTAAGCGCCATCATTGCCGCAGCAGGCAGTGGTGAAAGATTTGGCGCAGGATATCCAAAGGCACTAATTCAACTTGGTGATCGCACCTTGTTGGCGCATGCAATCACGGCTCTTGCTCCCGTTGTCGATCAAATAATTATTGCCGCGCCGACAGGTTTTGAACAACAAATCACTGAGTTAGTAGGAGATGACATCACTGTAGTTTCAGGTGGTTCAACTCGCTCGGACAGCGTGCGCAATGCTTTAGCTGTTGTGACTAGCGAGTTTGTTTTAGTCCACGATGCTGCGCGAGCTCTGGCTAGTACTGTTTTAGCTCAAAGAGTGATTGCCGCATTACGCAGTGGAAACTCCGCAGTCGTTCCAGGTTTAGTTGAAGTCGATACCGTTAAATCAATCGATAGCAAGGGGCGCGTAACTTCAACAATTGATCGCTCGACACTCCGCAGAATTCAAACACCACAAGGTTTTTCAACTCAGGTGCTGCGAGATGCACATGAAAGTGGCAAGGATGCAACTGACGATGCTGCGCTCATTGAATTACTCGGTGGCCCAGTGGTAGTTATAGATGGTGAAGATAGAGCTTTAAAAATAACAACCCCTGCAGATTTAAATAGTGCACTTGGTTTTCTTGGTTTTAACCAGAGTTTTAGAACTGGGATCGGCACCGATGCACATGTATTTGGTGCTGGCCGCACACTGTGGCTGGCTGGTCTGCAGTGGCCAGGAGAAGTTGGAGTTGAAGGGCATTCAGATGGTGACGTCGCAGCCCATGCAATTTGCGACGCGCTCTTTGCCGCATCGGGTTTAGGCGATCTAGGAAGTAACTTTGGAACCGATCGCCCAGAGTATGCAGATGCATCGGGCGCTGCACTTTTGCAAGATACTCTCACATTAGTTACTAAAGCTGGATATGTGATTTCAAATGTAACCGTGCAAATTATTGGTAATAAGCCAAAGATTGGTAATCGCCGGGGCGAAGCTATTGAAGCAATTTCAAAGGCCCTGGGTGGTGCACCAGTTTCAGTGTCGGCAACGACCACTGATGGCATGGGATTAACGGGTGAAGGCAAAGGTATTGCGGCAGTTGCAAGCGCTTTGGTCTACAAGCAGTAGAATTAAGAAATGTCCGCACTGAATTTATACGACACCGCAACGCGCGAAGTCGGCGTTTTTAGCCCACTTAAGCCCGGTGAAGTATCTATATATGTCTGCGGCGCAACAGTTCAGGGCGCCCCACATATCGGCCATGTTCGCAGTGCAATTAACTTTGATATTTTACGACGGTGGTTAACCCATAACGGTTATAACGTAACTTTCATTCGCAATGTCACTGATATTGATGACAAGATTTTACAAAAAGCTCCTCAAGAAAATATGCAGTGGTGGGCATTAGCGTTGAAATACGAACGTGCATTCACGCAAGCATTTGCCGCACTGAATGTTTTACCTCCAACGTATGAACCACGGGCAACTGGGCACATCACACAGATGATCGAGCTAATGCAGATTCTTATTGATAACGGCAGTGCATACGCCCCAGGTAATGGCGATGTTTATTTAGAGGTTCGTAAATTAAAGCGCTACTTAACGCTTTCTCGTCAACATGTCGATGATTTACAACCAGCAACCGATACCGATGAGAGATCTAAAAGAGATGTACGCGACTTTGCTCTATGGAAAGCTGCAAAACCTGGCGAACCGTCGTGGCCAACTCCCTGGGGTGCAGGCCGCCCCGGTTGGCACCTCGAATGTTCAGCGATGGCCCATGCCTACCTTGGCGAAAGCTTTGATATCCACGGTGGCGGCTTAGATTTAGTTTTCCCACATCATGAAAATGAAATTGCGCAGTCAGAGGCCGCTGGATATGGGTTTGCGAAGCGCTGGTTACATAATGCCTGGGTTACACAATCCGGTGAAAAAATGAGTAAGTCTCTGGGGAATTCTTTGCAGGTAGAAGTTATTTTGCAGAAAGTTCGCCCAATAGAACTGCGTTGGTATTTAGGTGGAGCGCATTATCGTTCGATGCTCGAATACTCTGAAGGTGCATTAGCTGAATCTGCCGTGGCATTTGGCCGCATTGAAAACTTCTTAAAGCGTGCCACTGAAATATTAGGAAAGACGCCAGCGATAGCGATGAGTGCAGCATTTACCGATGCGATGAATGATGATTTAGCAGTACCTGCAGGGTTAGCATCTATCTCTGAAAATTTGCGACTGGGTAACCAAGCAATTACTGAGAATGATCGTGGCGCAATTGAGTTAAACGCTAGTGAGATTCGCGGAGCGCTATCAATTCTTGGTTGCGATCCATTTGATTCTAACTTTGTTGGGCAGGCTCCAAGCGATCTCACACAAGCAATGGATGGTGTTATTCAATTAGCGCTTAAGGAGCGTGCGGCCGCTCGTGAGCGTAAGGATTTTGCTGCCTCAGATTCGATCCGCGATGGACTGCTCGCTTTAGGAATTACAATTGAGGACACTGCACAAGGGCCACGTTGGTCGATTATGGAAAAGAGCTAACGATGGCAGGAAATTCATCCCGAAAAGGCGCAATACGTGCCTCTAAAAAGGGACCCACAACTGGTACTGGTGGGAAAAATAAAAAACGTTTAACAGGTAAAGGTCCAACTCCCAAGGCTGAAGACCGTCCATATCACGCAGCTGCAAAGCGTAAAAAAGCTGTTGCCAAAAAAACCGATGGAAAAACTGTAAGAAAGAGTGATGGCAAAGAAGTACGTGCTGTACGCGCACCACGAGGTGATCGTCTCCGTGGAGAAATCGTTGCTGGTCGTAACGCAGTTTTAGAAGCGCTACGGGAGGCGGTTCCGGCAACTGAGTTATTAGTTGCTCGCAGCATTGATGTAGATGATCGCGTTGCCGAGTCGCTCAAGTTAGCTCTTCACTTAGGTTTACCAATTCGCGAAGCACATCGCGCTGAAGTTGAAGGCATCTCACCTAATAGCCAGGGAATTATTCTTGCGATCAAACCATTTCAGTATTCAAGCTTTGAAGAAATCATGCAGCGCGCAAAGTATCCAGCACTTATCGTCGCATTAGATGGTGTGACTGACCCACGAAACTTAGGTGCAATCATTCGAAGTGCTGCAGCTTTTGGTGCAGCAGGTGTGATTATGACTGAGCGCCGCGCAGCATCTATGACGGCATCGGCCTGGAAATCTTCAGCAGGTGCAGCTGCACGTTTACCAATCGCACAGGTCACGAACCTTGCACGGACAATTGACGCGGCCAAGAAAGAAGGCCTCTTTGTCGTTGGATTAGATGGAGAATCCGAGGATGTTATTAGCTCAATGAAGGTTGCAACCGAGGCGATCATGATCGTTGTCGGCAGCGAAGGTAAGGGCTTAGCGCGTTTAACCCGTGAAAAATGTGATTTAGTTATTTCAATTCCAATTAGTGCAACAACTGAATCTCTCAATGCCAGCGTTGCTACAGCGATCGCTCTTTTCTGGGTAGATCAGGCACGTCGCAAAGGGTAATAGAAGTGGTTTTCGAGCGATTTATTGCACTTGGTGATTCATACACCGAAGGTATGTCGGATGAAAAAAAGTATGGAAATTATCGAGGCTGGGCCGACCGTACCGCCGATGTGATGGCAGTTTCATATGCAGATTTTACGTATGCCAATCTCGCAGTACGCGGAAAGCTGGTTCATCAAGTAGTCGATGAACAGATTGAAGCGGCAATTTCTCAAGTTACTGGCCCTAAAACTCTTATCTCTTTTCATGCTGGCGCTAACGACGTCATTCGCCCAAATTATCGTGCTGATTTAGTGCTCCCGCTCTACGCCGACGCAGTCCAACGTTTGGCTGCATCAGGTGCAACAATCTTGCTATTCACAGTGCTTGAAAGAACTGGGAACACTGGCAAAGCGGCAAAAATGTGGGAGACGAGATTTAGAGAGTTTAATCGAAATGTTCGCGCAGTAGCCGAAGAAGTCGGAGCAATTATTGCTGATGCAAATGAAGAGCCTGCATTTAGTGACCGGAGATTCTTAGCTTTTGATCGTTTACATTTAAATTCAATGGGTCACGATCGAGTTGCACAAGCCGTACTTGAATTACTTGACCTTCCTTTTGATAAAAACTGGCGTGAACCCTTACCCCCTGCAAAAGACCAGCCTGTTGTTTTCCGCGCTTGGATTACAAGCATGTGGTTTATAACTTTTGCACTGCCTTGGATGTGGCGTCGCGCACGAGGCAAGTCTTCGGGTGATGGCCGAAGTTGCAAGTACCCAATCGCAATTCATTGGCCTCTGTCGCACTTAGATTGAGGTAACAACCCATTCCCAGGTATAAGTGCCTGGCTTAATAATGTATTTCGGCAAAGTATCTGGACCACATGAAGCAGTTCCAACTCCACGGTGAGCAGCGTCTAGGTGAACTACAGTGTTTCCGCAGGGTTTTACTTCAACATCATGGGTTGCATCGGCAAGATCAACTGCACGATTAGGCGTGACTGATACTTGCATGGGCTTAGCTAATTTAAAGCGAACTCCATGCCCTGATGCATCTGTCAGCTCAAACCAGCGCACACCATTGTGCCCACCATTTTCTTGCGGTCGCACGTAAGGTATGTATTGATTAGCAACTGTAGAAATATAGCGATGGACTCGCGCAAAAGTACGATCGGGATAAGTCTCATTAGGGCCGGTACCAAACCATGTGAGATCTGCAAGCGAGCTATTGAGTTCAAAGTTAGAACCCACACGCGCAACATCAGCAAGAGCTTTAGGCAACACGACACTCTCTTTGACTCTGAAGCCCTGTGCAACTGGAGTGATCACTTGGGTGTGCTTAATGTTGATTCCAGCACTTGTCTGCCACGTATTTGTAATTTTTACACTCGTAGTATTTTGTGAAACTACACAGTCGGTGCGCTCAATATCGCGCAAACCCCAACGTGTCCACTTAGTTGCCATGTGTCCAATTCGATCATTATCTGTAGGTGCTCTCCATAAAGAAAGTTGTGGCGCAACTACTCCGTGCGGCAAAATAATTTGTCCAGAATCATCTACACAGTTTATGAAT
This sequence comes from Streptomycetaceae bacterium, assembly GCA_007279945.1. Classification (GTDB taxonomy): domain Bacteria; phylum Actinomycetota; class Actinomycetes; order Nanopelagicales; family Nanopelagicaceae; genus Planktophila. The sequence continues at coordinate 14,797 of QYPG01000012.1, forward strand.
AAGTCAGAGTTCTTACCCGTTGTAACAGTAAGTGCACGAGACGGAAGTGGCCATTGGCTCCAACCAACTTCTGCCATAGCTGGCGACCATGCAGTACTGCCAACGCGCACTAACGTGAAGTTAATAAATCGCTCACCTAAACCATCGGCTTTTGTAAGTAATTGTGAAGTGACTTTAAAAGTAACGCTTGTGCGAGCACTGACCTTTGCCAGCTTGATTCGACCGTGATCGCTAATCAAGCCGTCTCTAGTGATCGACCAGTGGAGCTCGTATTCGCTAAGATCCTTAAAGAAGTGCTTATTGAACAATTTATACTTACCGGCCGCTGATTTAACTGGGGTAATTGAAAACGGGGCTGCGATCGCTTTAAACTCATGCATTGCAGGCTTAGCGGTGCGGTCAGGAAAGACCATCCCATCACAGCAAAAGTTTCCCTCGTGCTTTTTCTCGCCGTAATCTCCTCCGTAAGCGTTTCGCTTGGAGCCATCTGGAAGGGTTTGCACGGGACCGTGATCCCAGAACTCCCAAATAAATCCACCTTGTAGGCCAGGAGTTGATTCAATCACTTGCCAGTACTCGGCAAGAGTTCCATTGCTATTACCCATTGCATGCGAGTACTCACACATAATGAGTGGGCGATCTTGTTTGCCAGATGTCGCATAATCTTTTATTGCGCTAATTTCGGGGTACATAGGACAGATGACGTCAGTTAATGAATGACTACCTAACCAGTTACCACGGATTCCCCCTTCGTAGTGAAGTGGGCGAGAAGGATCAAAACTACGGGCATAGGCTGCGGCAGCTTCGTGATTTGTGCCAGCCCCTGATTCATTTCCTAACGACCACAGCACTGCTGCAGGGTGATGGATGTCGCGTTGAATCATGCGACCAACACGTTCTACAAAAGCCGATAAGTACTTAGTATCGTCGCAGATAGAAGTAATAAAAGCATGAGACTCGATATTTGCTTCACCAATAACATAGAAACCAAGCTCATCGCAGAGATCTAAGAAAGCCGGATCGTTTGGATAATGCGAAGTTCTTACAGCATTAAAGTTCCAGCGCTTGAGTTCCAATAAATCCTCGCGCATATCCTCGCGCGTTAGCGTACGACCGGTATGGCGATTAAAGTCGTGACGGTTAACGCCGTAGAAAATTATAGGTTTACCATTAATCAAAAGCTCGCGACCTTTGACTTCCACACTTCTAAAACCAATTTTCTGTTGTGAAACCTCAACAATATTTCCAGTAGGGTCAACTAATTCGATACGAAGTGTATATAAATAAGGGTTTTCAGCCGACCAAGCCTTGATTCCAGGTATCCGACTAGTTATATGAATCTGACCAGCTGGCCAGGGTTCAGTCTCTTGAATAGTTCGGGCAACACTCTCAGGCATCCGGCCGTGCCAGTACTTTCCGTGGAAGTAAGCATCAGTTTGGCGCTTAAGATCTTCGTTGCGCTCTGTCCATTGTGGAGAGACAAAATCCTTTAGGGTTTTACTGAAATGCGCTGATTTAACTTTTGGTAACTCTTCGATATTCATACGGAGGGAATAGCCATGTGTTGAGGCATTATCAATAGAAGCTATATGAGCGCGAATATCGATAGTTCCGGTTGTTAAATTCTTTTCTAAGCCAGGAGTTGTATAAAAACGCTCAATGTAAACCTTATTAGTTGCAAAGAGTTTTACTGAGCGAGTAATTCCACCGTGCCACCATTGATCTTGATCTTCAATGAATGTTGCATCTGACCATTTAGTGATATCGATTCGTACTGTATTGCGTCCACGCTTTACAAACTTTGTAACATCGAACTCAGCTGCTAAACGAGAATCTTTTGACATACCAACTTCAATACCGTTGATAAAAATAAGTGCTACAGATTCCCAGCCGCCAAGGTGTAAGACGATGCGTTTAGAGATCCAACCTTCAGGTAAATCAAAATCACGTTCATACACCCCGTGGGGATTCTCTGCTGGAACCAAGGGAGGTTGATCTTCAAAGGGCATTTGCGTGTTTGTATAGATTGGCTTATCGAAAAATACTTCGCTCGTCGGCTGCATCGTCCACAAACCTGGGACGGGGATTTGAGCCCACTTTTTGCCAACCCGATGCGTGGGGCTGCGCAAAAGTTGAAAACGCCACTCTCCATCGAGGGAGATCTTCTCCATATGCTCCAGATTGAGCATGGGCAGTCGATTAACTGAATTGGTCTCTGGGCTCATCCAATAGTTTGTAATCACGGGCGCAAGTGTGCCACCAGCGATACTTGGGTGGAAATCGCACCAGATTTGCTAGATGGTTAGGCTACAGACATACAGAGTTCACTTTGAGGGGGGAGTATCAAGTAGTGAAGTTTAAAAATATCACCGATCGAGAGCTCAGTTGGCTCTCCTTTGACCAGCGAGTATTAGAGCTGGCCGAAGATCAAAGCGTGCCCCTACTTGAGCGAGTGCGCTTCTTAGCGATTTTCTCATCAAACTTGGATGAGTTTTTTATGGTGCGCGTAGCAACCTTAATGAGCAAGCTTGAAAATAATATTACCGATGCCAATGTTGCCGGTATCACGCCGCAGGATTTAATGCAGGAAATCTCGACTCGAACCAAGGCATTAGTTGAACGTCAGTCCAATGCCTTTCATGAAGATATTGTGTTGGGATTGAAGAAAGCTGGAATTGAGTTTGTCCATTGGGATGACCTAATTGAGAACGAGTTAACGTACGTCACTAAATTATTTCAAGATCGAATTTTCCCAGTCCTTACTCCCTTAGCGGTTGATCCTTCACACCCATTTCCATATATTTCTGGACTCTCGTTGAACTTAGCGGTAATTGTGAAGAATCCTAAAACTAATGAAGAGTTCTTTGCTCGCGTTAAAGTCCCTGAAATTCTTCCGCGATTTATCGCAACATCAAAAAATGGAACAAGTAGGTTCTTGCCAATTGAGGATTTAATATCGATTCATTTACAAGAATTATTCCCAGGCATGATTATTCAAGATCATTACACATTTCGTATTACACGTAACCAAGATATCGATTTAGATGAAGATGAGTCAGAGGATATTCTGCTCTCACTAGAACAAGAGTTAGCGCGCCGTCGATTTGGTCCACCAGTGCGTCTCGAAATTGAAAAGGGCGTCGATGCCAAACTAGTCGAAAAGTTAGCCGATGAACTTGGCATTAATGAAGAAAACATCATTCACGCGCCAGCACCACTAGATTTAACTGCACTCAATAAGATTGCTGATTTAGGTGTCTCTGCATTGAAGTTTGACAGGTTTAGATCGCACACCGCAAAAGCTTTAGCTGAAGTCGATCCAGAAGACTCAGATTTGTTCTTTTCAGCGATTCGACAAGGTGAAATCCTTCTGCACCACCCCTATGAATCCTTTACTTCTTCAGTAGTTCATTTTCTTCAAAGTGCAGCGCAAGATCCACATGTTTTAGCTATTAAACAGACCCTGTATCGGACTTCGGGTGACTCACCGATTATCGAAGCACTTATTGAAGCGGCCGAAGCGGGCAAGCAGGTCCTAGCGGTTATAGAAATTCGTGCTCGCTTTGATGAGCAGGCAAATGTTCGTTGGGCACGAAAGCTCGAAGCCGCTGGAGTACATGTTGTTTATGGCCTTATGGGTTTAAAGACACATGCAAAACTCTCTCTTGTCGTGCGCGATGAGCCACAAGGCTTACGCCGCTACTGTCATCTTGGAACGGGAAACTACAATCCAAAGACAGCTCGCATGTACGAGGATTTAGGAATTCTCAGCGCAGATCTAGAGCTCACAGAAGATCTAACCAAACTCTTTAATCAGCTATCTGGCTTTGCTCCGCAATCCATTTATTCACGTCTGCTAGTTGCACCGCGAACGTTGCGATCGGGAATTACTGAACGAATCGATCGTGAGATTAAATTTGCAAAGGCTGGTAAGCCCGCTGGAATTCAATTCAAACTTAATTCGATTCTAGATGAAACTTTTGTCACTAAACTCTATGAAGCATCACAAGCCGGAGTGAAGGTTGATCTCTTAATTCGGGGCATTTGTGCCGTGCAGCCAGGAATTGCTGGACTATCTGAAAATATTACTGTTAAGTCGGTTCTAGGCCGCTTCTTAGAACATTCGCGAATTTTTCACTTTATCAATGGCGGGGATGATGAATATTGGATCGGTAGCGCCGATTTAATGGGACGTAACTTAGATCGCCGCGTTGAAAGTTTGGTGCGCATTGATAAAAAGGATCACCATGAGCGATTGCAGTGGATTATCGACCTTGGCTTGTCGGGCGAAACAGCAAGTTGGAAATTGACGGGAACCGAGTGGGTGCGAAGCAGCATTGATAGTGAAGGTAATTCCCTGCGTGATCTCCACACCACAATGATTAATCACTATGCCTAGAATGGATTAGATATGAGCGTAGAAAACTTAATTATTTATGCCGGTGGTGCGGTTTTGTGGCGATACGGTGCCCAGAAAAAAATCGAAGTCGCGCTGATTCATCGACCACGCTATGACGATTGGTCACTTCCAAAGGGAAAGCGCGATGGAAATGAATCGCTCATTGCTTGTGCATATCGCGAAGTCATGGAAGAGACTGGCTACGAATCGGTGTTTGGACCAGAACTTGGCGAAGTAACCTATGTCGTCGATGGAGACTCTAAAATCGTCAAGTATTGGTCGGCACAAGCTGCCGAAAATCCAAGCGGCAAGCCTGATCCTCAAGAGGTTGATCAGATTGAGTGGCTCAGCCCTGCAGACGCGCGCAAAAAACTGAGTTTAGATGACGATAGATCGGTCATTGATTTCTTCCTCGAATTTGGAACTGGCACAACTGCCTTGGTTTTACTGCGCCATGCTAAAGCCGTTAAGCGCGAAGATTGGGATGGAGATGACGGAGATCGTCCACTGGCTCACCTTGGACAACTTCAAGCTAAGAGGATGTTAACGAATTATCTTCCATATGCCATTGATCACGTTCACTCATCCGATGCGATGCGTTGTATTGAAACAATCGAACCAATGACTCATTCATTGAGTATGCATCCGATATTTTCTAGCGATTTGAGCGAGTATCGCTTTTCAAAAGATAAAGAGGCCGCACTGGATTATGCCCAAGATTTAATGGATAGCGGGAAGCGTACAATCATCTGTAGCCATAACCCGATTTTGCCTAAGCTACTTAAGAAGTTAATCGGCAAAAAAAACTTTAAGCATTTAGACCAGGAGCTAAAGCCTGCCGAGGCATGGGTTCTGCATCATCGAGATGGCGAAATAATCGCAATCGACTGGATGCAAGCCCCTACGACCTAAGTTATCCTTGAAGCCAATCTAACCTGCGCAAAACAATTCCTTCACGTAAGGCCCACGGACAAATCTCAACTTTTTCAATATCTAGTAAGGCCATTACTGAACGTGCAACTATTGCACCGGCAACAATCTGTTGAGCTCTACTTGCTGAAACTCCAGGTAAATCAGCGCGCTCCTTTTCATTCATTCCTGCCAGCTTTGAAGTCAACGCTTCTAAATGAGCGAGCTCTAAATACTTCGGATTGTCATTAAACCAATGCCCTGATAATCGAGCCAGTGTTCTAAATGTCTTACTGGTTGCTACGAAGTGATTTGCATCATGAGAGCGAAGAATTGCAGGAAGTTTTTTCTCAAGATTATCCATAACATAGTCTTGCAAGAATTTCACATCTTTATCTGAATAAGGATCTCCACTTAAGAAATCTCGTGTCATACGTGCAGCACCTAATGGTAAAGAAAGGGTCGCCTCTGGGCTCTCATTAATTCCGTAGGCAATCTCTAAAGATCCACCGCCGATATCGAGCATTAAAATTTTGCCTGCAGACCAGCCTAACCATCGTCGTACTGCTAGAAATGTCATGCGCGCTTCTTCATCGCCAGTCAGAATTTGTAAATCGATTTGATGTCGCTCATTGATCTCTTCAATTATTGCAGCGCCATTTTTTGCTTCTCTCACGGCAGATGTAGCAAAGGCTAAAATCTCATCGGTATTGTTCTCTAGAGCATGAGCAACTGCGCTAGTGATTGCTTCGTGGAGGGCTGTGATTCCCTCGTTTGAAATCGTGCCTGACTTGTTGAGGTACTGAGTCAATCGAAGTTCGACTTTAAAGTTGGTGGTAGGCGATGGCCGAGCGCCAACATGGGCGTCCATGACCTGAAGGTGGATGGTGTTGGAACCCACGTCTAATACGCCTAATCTCACGGGATTAACCTACCGCTGCGCCTAGCGGTTGATCTCGATTTCAAGTTTTTGCGACTCACTGCCATAATTGCCGCTGATCGCAAGATCGATACGTGTTTGCACGTAGGCCTCTCTAGCTCAGTGGTAGAGCAGCGCACTTGTAATGCGCAGGTCGTCAGTTCAATCCTGACGGGGGGCTCGTAGTTTTTAGAAGGGGGAAATCATGTCGGCGTTTCCTTACGATGAATTTGCCGATGCGATAACTGCCAATGATGAATATATCAAAAGCTTTAAATACTCAGAATTAACCGGAGTTGCCCAAAAAGGTTTAGCAATTGTCACCTGCATGGACTCACGCATTAATCCCTTATCAGTTGTTGGGATGAGGTCCGGTGATGCAAAGATTTTGCGTAATGCGGGAGCGCGTGTGACCGATGACGTTTTACGTACTCTGGTTTTGGCAACCTATTTGTTAGGTGTCAAAAGAATTTTGATAATGCCTCATACCAATTGCCGTATGGCGCAAGTTGATGAGGCTGAAATCCATCGTGAGATTGATACGAAATATGGAATCGATACATCTGAGCTTGAATTTAAAACCGTAGCGGATCAACAAGCTGCATTAATCGAAGATGTGCACATGGTACGCAATTATCGTTTACTTAATACTGGCGTTTCAGTTGGCGGAGCAATTTATGATGTTGCAACGGGAAAAATTACTCCGATTGATTGTTAGTTCGGCGAATCGGCCATCGCGTTTCTGGGTAGCTTAAATCTTCTAGGAATTGAACAATAACTGCATTGAGAAGTTCAGGTTTTTCTTTCATCACACTATGTGAAGTTCCCGGAATGATCGCTAACTGACTAAGGGCAAGAGCTTCGTATAGTTCAACGGTGTGATGGTGATTGATTACATCATCATCTCCGGCCAAGACCAATACGGGGCACTGAATGCGGGCTAAGTCAGAAACCGTTAACGTTGGCTCGCTCTCCCAAATTGCGTGGATCCTTTGAGTTTTTTCGAGCAATGTATTCGGTGCATCAGGAGAAATTAAATTGTATTCAGCCTGGTCCTCTTGGCTTATTGCACGCATGATATGCGCATCTGGCATTACGCCGTTGTAGTGGAAATTTCCGCCAATCGAAATAATCGACTTGACTAGATCGGGCCGCTTAATTGCAACCATAAGCGCAATGATTGCCCCATCGCTATAACCAATTAAGTGTGCAGGCTCTTTAACTATGTCCTCTAAATATGCAATGGCTTCATTGCTCTGAAATTCAAAGTGCAGACTCCCAGATTGATCACCGGTAAATCCATGACCAGTTCTGTCGTAAGCAAAGACATGAAACTCATCTTCAAGCGCAGGAACCAGTATGTAGTCCAAGCTAGATGTTTTACTCAAACCACCATGAAGTAAAACTACAGCCTCAGCATCGCGTTCCCATTCATAGGCATAAACCTGGTGTCCCCGTAGGCTGATGAAATCTGGCACTACATTGAATCCATAATATGCCGGTTACCGCGATCAAAGGTTAGATAGTTATAGGTCCAATCAGCCATGGTTCCGATTTTATTGCGTCCACCTAATAAATAAAACAGGTGCAGCCACAACCATGCATACCAAGCAGGAATTCCAGTCATTCGAAGGCTTTTGACTTCGACGATTGCTTTGTGGCGACCGATTGTTGCCATGGAACCCTTGTCGAGGTATTTAAATGGCTTGAGATCTTGACCGGCTGCAATTCTCTTGATTTGTTGGGCAACGTGTCGACCTTGCTGCAGTGCAACTGGTGCAACCATCGGCAACATACGCCCATTATCTCCAACAAAACCTGCAATATCTCCGATTGCAAAGATATGAGGGTAATTCTTAACCTGCAAAGTACCGTCAACATCAATGCGTGTATTAATCAATGGCAGATTTAATTTCGCACCTGTTGGTTCACCCTTTACGCCTGCAGCCCAGATTGTTACCTCCGAAGCAATTGTGCTGCCATCGCTAACTTCAATACTACGTGGCCCAATTACCTTAACCGCCGTGTTTAAATGAACTGTTACACCAAGCTTTTCGAGATCATTTTTACCATGGGCAGAAAGCTTTTCGGAAAACATTGGCAAGATTCGGGGACCGGCTTCAATCAAATTAATTTTAATATGAGCTGCTGCATGTCGTTGATCATTTTTTAGTGGACCTCTGACTAATTCAGCGAAAGCACCGGCCATCTCGACTCCTGTAGGTCCGCCACCAACAACAGAGATTGAAAACATTGTGTCATCTTCAAAACGGCATAGATCTTCAAAGCGGCGCAAAACTTCGGCACGAATCATTAGCGCTTCATGAACACTTTTCATACCTAGTGCATGTTCAGTGACTCCTGGAATCCCAAAGTCGGCGGTCGCCGAACCAAGTGCAACAACAAGGTAATCAAAATCTAAAACCTCGCTACTATCTAATTTCACGCTCTTGTTTTTGTGATCAACCGATAATGGCGATCCCATTCGAAATTTCACACCAGTTTTACGTAGGGCACCTCGGACTGGGTGAGCCACATGGTCTGCAGCTAAACCCGCAGTTGATACCTGATACAGCAGAGGTAGAAAAGTTTGAAAGTTATGGCGATCAACCACAGTTACATCGGCAAATTGCGCCATCTTGCGGGCTGCAGTTAACCCCCCGAAACCAGCACCCAAAATTACTACGCGAGGCTTTTGGAGTGTCTTTTCCATGGGTTAAGTCTAGGCTTCGCAGCATGTCCATGCCCAATCAAAACCGTAAGTACCTCGTCACAGGGGCATCTGGATATGTTGGTGGCCGATTAGTCCGCGCACTTGCTGATGAAAAAGAGGATGTTCGAATATTGGTGCGCGATAAGTACAAAATCATGGGTCAGCCATGGGCACCAATGGTGGATATCTGTGAAGGCAGCGCAGAAAATTTTAGTGATTTACAGAGAGCGCTAGAAGGTATTCATACAGCTTTTTACTTGTTGCACTCAATTAATTTAGGACCGAATTTTGATGAGATTGAAAGCGAAATGGCTCGTAATTTTGCAAAAGCTGCCGAACAAGCCGGTGTATCACAGATTATTTATTTGGGTGGTATCGCAAACGATGTAAACATTAGTAAGCATCTTGCATCTCGTGCGATGACAGGAAAATCTTTAGCAACAACTTCAGTACCAGTTTTAGAGCTTCGTGCAGGAATTATTATTGGCTCAGGCTCTGCCAGCTTTGAAATGTTGCGCCATTTAACACATCGACTTCCAATAATGACAACACCTAAATGGGTCATGAATAAAACGCACCCAATCGCAATTCGCGATGTCTTGTATTATCTAAAGGGCGTGGCACGCTTAGAAAAGCCGGTCAATCAAGTCTTCGATATTGGTGGCCCTGAAGTTTTGTCATATGCGGACATGATGCAAAAGTTCGCAAAGCTATCTGGCTTAAAGAAGCGTTGGATTATTAAAGTCCCAGTTCTGACCCCTGGACTTTCTAGTTTATGGATTGGTTTAGTAACTCCAGTGCCGACCGCTCTTGCTCGCCCGCTTGTTGGTTCGCTCATTAGCGAAGTTGTTGCAGATCCTGCAAAGAGAATCGATGGGCTAATTCCAAAACCTGCCGAAGGTTTGATTGATGTTGAAACCGCTATTTCATTAGCTCTTTCAAAGATCACAACCCACAATGTTGAAACTCGCTGGTCGGATGCAACTATGCCAACGGCTCCGTGGCAAAAAGCACAGGGTGATCCAGACTGGGCCGGTGAAATGGTTTTGCGCGATCGCCGTGAACGCATCACCGATGTTCCAGCAGAACAGGTGTGGCGACAGGTTGAACGCATTGGCGGAGACAATGGATGGTTTGGCTCTGATTTTTTGTGGTGGGCTCGTGGAGTTTTGGATCGTTTTTTAGTTGGCGGCGTTGGTTTGCGTCGTGGTCGTCGTGATCCAGATTTCTTACGAGTTGGTGAGAGTCTAGATTTTTGGCGAGTAGAAGAGTTGGAACCTGGCCGCAGATTAAAGTTATATGCCGAAATGGTTTTGCCAGGTAAAGCATGGCTGGAATTTATAGTTACAGCAGAAAATGGTAAGACCAAGATTGTTCAAGAGGCAACATTTAATCCTCGTGGACTTGGAGGTCAGTTGTATTGGTATGCAGTAGCACCACTTCATCTCTTCGTTTTTCCAACTATGTTGCGAAATATTGTGAAGAAAGCAAAAAAGAATGCATGAATTTACCGCTGAAGTAGAGGCGCTTGCCGCCGAAGTTTTAGCGTACAGCCTGGATCGGTTAAAGAATGATCCGCCACTGGATGGACCGCGCACTGCCGAAGATTTATTCAAAGAAGTTGGCAACACAATTACTTCAAAGGGTCTTGGCGGACATGATGCACTAGAAGTCTTTACCAGCGTGCTTGCTAAAGCCTGCATCTCAACTGATCATCCACGAAATTTAGCTTTTATTCCTTCGGCCCCAAGTGAGTATGCAAACCTTTTTGATCTAGTTGTTGGAGCAAGTGCTTTATACGGTGGCTCATGGCAAGAAGGTGCAGGCGCAGTCTTTGCCGAAAACCAAGCGCTCCGTTGGCTATCCGACTTAGCTGGTATGCCTGAAGCTGCGGGTGGGGTATTTGTGCAAGGCGGCACCATTGGAAATCTTTCAGCGTTAGTTGTTGCCCGCTCAGAGGCAAAGAAAAAATCTCCAGATGCAACTAAATGGGTGATTGCCTGTAGTGAAGAGGCCCATTCTTCAATTGTGAGCGCGGCAAATGTGATGGATGTTGAGATTATGAAAGTACCCGTAGCCGCTAATGGAAAGTTAATGGGCAGCGCAGTTGCTGCCGCCATTGATGCGCTACACGCAACAACATCGAAGCGAGTATTTGTAGTTGTAGCGACATCTGGCACTACTAATTTAGGAATCATCGATGACTTAGAAGGTATTGCTGCCGCCGCACACTCTCGTGATATTTGGTTTCATGTCGATGGTGCCTATGGTTTAGCTGCACTCTGTGCCCCATCAGTGCGCAAACATTTCAATGGCATAGAGCAGGCCGATTCTTTTATTGTGGATCCACACAAATGGTTGTTTGCACCATACGATGCTTGTGCATTAATTTACCGCGAACCCGAACTTGCGCGCGCAGTGCATTCGCAACATGCTTCATATCTAGATACTTTAAAAGATGGGGCTTGGTCACCTTCTGATTATGCTATTCAATTAACTCGACGTACTCGCGGATTGCCATTCTGGTTTTCATTAGCTGCACACGGCACCGATGCCTATACCGAAGCCATGGAACACACATTGGAGATTGCGCGCGCAGCCGCCGAATTAGTTAGAGCGCATCCACATTTAGAACTTTTCTGCGAACCCGAACTTTCTATTGTTGCTTTTATCCGCAAAGGTTGGGTGGCTAGCGATTATCAAAACTGGTCTGATCAATTACTCTTGGATCAAATTGGATTTATTCCACCGTCATCTCATCACGGACAACCTATTCTTCGATTTGCAATCGTTAATCCATGGACAAAAATTTCAGATATCAAGTTGATAATGGACAGGCTGTAAATCCCACACTTTTACGCTCATCCCGATACGCTTTTACCCATGTCTGCACAGGAAGAGCCAATAATGCACAGCGGCTTGAGCGATTTAGAGACCAGGATCCTAGATTTTGAAGGTAGCTGGTGGCGTTATGCAGGGGCTAAAGAGGCGGCGATTAAAGAGCTTTTCGACGTGACCGCTCCGCGCTATTACCAACTTCTCAACGACTTGATCGACAGGGATGACGCTCTTACCGCCGCCCCGATGCTGGTAAAACGCCTTCGCCGCCTGCGCGAGGCCCGTATGTCCACCCGTATCGCCAGATAGCTCGACCTAGCAGCCCTCTCGTTTTGCGTCTGAGGAGTACCTCCCGTAGATTTGGCGTTAGCACTCTCGGGGTGCGAGTGATAAAGCCCCCGGCACACGCAGGATCTAACGAAAGCGAGCACGACTCATGGCAAAGCAGATTGCCTTTAATGAAGAAGCACGCCGCGGACTAGAGCGCGGAATGAATATTTTGGCCGATGCGGTCAAAGTAACCCTTGGGCCACGTGGACGTAACGTCGTCCTTGAAAAGAAGTGGGGCGCCCCAACTATTACTAACGATGGCGTTTCAATTGCCAAAGAGATTGACCTTGAAGATCCGTGGGAAAAGATTGGTGCAGAGCTAGTTAAGGAAGTTGCCAAGAAGACCGACGATGTAGCCGGTGATGGAACAACGACTGCAACTGTTTTAGCGCAGGCACTTGTGCGCGAAGGTCTACGTAACGTAGCTGCCGGATCAAACCCAATGGCACTCAAGCGCGGAATTGAAAAGGCTGTGGAGCAGATTGTTGCCGAGCTTTTGTCGATGGCTAAGAGCGTTGATTCAAAAGAGCAGATAGCTGCAACTGCATCTATCTCTGCCGCTGATGCAACTATCGGCGAAATGATCGCTGAGGCGATGGACAAGGTTGGCAAAGAAGGCGTCATCACTGTTGAAGAGTCAAATACTTTTGGTCTCGAGCTAGAACTTACTGAGGGTATGCGCTTTGATAAGGGTTACATCTCTCCATACTTTGTTACCGATCAAGATCGTATGGAGGCAGTTCTAGAAGATGCTTACGTACTGATCGTTAACTCAAAGATTTCTAACATCAAGGATCTAGTACCTGTACTTGAAAAAGTTATGCAATCAGGTAAACCGCTTGCAATCATCGCTGAAGATATTGAAGGCGAAGCACTTGCAACGTTGGTAGTAAATAAGATTCGTGGAACTTTCCGCTCAGCAGCAGTGAAGGCACCTGGCTTTGGCGATCGTCGTAAGGCGATGCTCCAAGATATTGCAATCCTTACTGGTGCAACGGTTATCTCTGAAGAAGTTGGTCTCAAGCTTGATCAAGCCGGTCTAGAACTCTTGGGTCGCGCTCGCAAGGTTGTTATTAGCAAGGAAGAGACCACTATCGTTGAAGGCGCTGGCGATGACGCACTCATTAAGGGCCGCGTTGCTCAGATCCGTTCGGAGATCGAAAAGAGCGATTCAGATTATGACCGCGAGAAGTTGCAAGAGCGTCTTGCAAAGCTGGCCGGTGGCGTAGCTGTTATCAAGGCCGGTGCGGCAACTGAGGTTGAACTCAAAGAGCGCAAGCACCGTATTGAAGATGCAGTTCGCAACGCCAAGGCTGCGGTGGAAGAAGGAATCGTCGCCGGTGGTGGCGTTGCACTTCTACAAGCTGGCACTGCAGTATTTAAGAAGTTGTCATTAACTGGCGATGAAGCAACGGGTGCAAAGATTGTTGAGTTTGCAATCGAAGCTCCACTTAAGCAGATTGCAATCAACGCCGGACTTGAAGGCGGAGTAGTTGTCGAGAAGGTTCGTCACTTAACTTCAGGTCACGGATTAAACGCGGCAACAGGTGAGTACGTTGACATGATCAAGGCTGGCATCATTGATCCAGCTAAGGTCACACGTTCAGCACTTCAAAATGCTGCATCAATCGCCGCTCTCTTTATTACAACTGAGGCGGTTATTGCCGACAAGCCAGAGAAGAATCCAGCACCAATGCCACAAGGTGGCGGAGACATGGACTTCTAAGACCGTATTTACCTAGTAGTTACGCCGAACGCCGTCAGCCGATTAACAGGAGGACGGCGTTCTGCTTTACCCTAAGCACATGGCCAAGAAGTCGTTAATTAAAAAAGTAAAGGGTGCGCCAACTAACGTTGCCCCTTTTGATGCGACCGACCTTGCCCGCGCAGCAATTATTGATGAATTGCATGGTGCATCTGAAATTGGCAAATTTGTTTCTGTTGAGTTCGATGATGAAGATCGCGTTGCGACATATTTATTTGAAGCAAAGTTGCCCGGCTATAAAGGTTGGCGTTGGTGTGTCACTGTTGCAAAAGTTGATGCTGATGCACAACCAACAATCTGTGATGTAGTTGTTCTTCCTGGTCCAGATGCTTTAACTGCACCAGATTGGATTCCATACCGCGATCGTATTTTGCCTGGAGATGTTGGCGTTGGCGACATAGTTCCAAGTTCATTAGATGACACACGTTTAGTTGATGGTGCACAAGCACTTCCGGCCGATGAAGAGTTAGACACTGCAATGGCCCTTGAACTTGGCTTTGGTCGTGCACGTGTGATGTCTATTGAAGGTCGCGATCAAGCCGCTAAGCGTTGGTATGACGGTGACCGTGGACCGAAGTCTCCAATGGCTGAATCTGCACCCAAGCCTTGTTATTCATGTGGCTTCTTTATCCCGATCGCCGGCTCGTTGCGCTCAACTTTTGGCGTGTGTGCCAATGCAATTTCACCTGAAGATGCACGCGTAGTCTCAGTAGATCATGGCTGCGGTGCTCACTCGGAAGCGACCTTCAACGCTCCTCTGTTAAACTAATCACCTGCCCGCACCCCTGCGGCTTTATCAGTACACAAAATTCTTAAGGAGCCCTCCCTATGCCTACAGGCCGCGTTAAATGGTTTTCATTGGAAAAGGGTTTTGGTTTTATTGCAAATGATGAAGGCGAAGATGTTTATTTAGCCGCTTCATCACTTCCAGAAGGTGTCACTACCGTCAAACCTGGAACAAAGCTTGAGTTCAGTGTTGCCGATAGCCGTAAAGGCCCACAAGCTATGTCGGTTCATATCGTTGATGCTCCACCCTCATTGGCTGAGAACTCACGAGTTAATCCCGATGATTTAGCGGCGATGATTGAAGATACGATCAAGATTTTAGATCGCGTCGGAAATGGTCTGCGCCATGGTCGCCACCCAGCCGGGCCAGAAGCAGAGCGATTGGGCCGTGTACTGCGCGGTATTGCTGCTGCGCTAGAGGCTTAAATCCCGCTTCGTCGTGCGCGGCGAATGGAGTAACGAATACCAGTTGCGCCTAATGAGGCACCAAAAACACAGGTCCAAATGATTTTTGCATCGGCGTTTATTGCGAGTGCAATAACACCAGCGATTAGCCAGCAGAGTGTTCCAATTGCTACTAAGGTTACAACTGAGCGAATATTTGTTGACATACGAGAAGAGTAATGCGATTTCTATAAAAGTAGATGGTAACTGGCGCTCTTTTAGGCATCGAAATTACCGCATCCTTTTTCCAGCAAACAGCATTTCAAACATTGGTAGTTGGGCTCAACGCATTGCCCAGGACTGGTTGATATTAGAGTTAACTAATAATAACGGCACATATTTAGGTCTAGTTACTGCCGTGCAGTTTGCACCAGTCTTACTCTTCTCACTTCACGGAGGAGTACTAGCCGATCGCCTCGATAAACGTAAAGTTCTTATTGCAACAAATATCGTTGGGGGTGCAGCGTCAGTCGGACTTGGGCTATTAGTCACAACCCACGCAGTTCAACTGTGGCACGTCTTCGTATTAGCTGCCGTACTTGGAGTATCTACCGCCATTGATGCTCCGGTGCGCCAAGCATTTACAAGTGAACTCGTTGGCAACGATGATTTACCAAATGCAGTGAGTTTGAACTCGGCGAATTTTAATGGTGGGCGTTTAATCGGCCCAGCGGTTTCAGGCTTATTAATCGCCGCTTTTGGCACGGGGCCTTCGTTTTTGATAAATGGGGCGACCTACTTTTTTGTAATCTTTGCGCTATTAAAACTAGATAAAAAAGATTTTTTCCATCAAGACCGACCCAAATCTCTTGGCAATATCCGAGAGGGCATTGCTTACGCTAAGGCTCGCCCCGACATCTATGTAGTCATGATCATGGTCTTTGCTCTTGCAACTTTTGGTCTTAACTTTCAAATTTTTAACGCCCTTATGGCCACACAGGAGTTTGGTTTAGGTCCGGTGAACTTTGGCCTGATGGGAACTTTTATTGCTGTGGGATCACTCACGGGTGCAATTGCATCGGCACGTCTAGAACGATTTAGAACAACGCGCTTTGTAATGCTTGGCGGAATGGCATTTTCAGCATCCATCATGATGTTATCAATTTTGCCAAACTACACAACGTATATTCTCTGGCTACCAATATGTGGACTTACCGCACTCACAACTTTAGTTTCGGCAAATTCAATTGTGCAGATGAGCACGGATCCAGCTATTCGGGGTCGTGTTATGGGGTTGTACTTATTAATTTTTATGGGTGGAACACCCTTTGGTTCACCGCTTATAGGTGTTACTACTGATTTAATCGGGATTCGATTGACAATAGTAGTCTGCGGCGGAATTTCTCTTGCAGTTTCACTCTTTGTCTGGGTTAAGTTTCGGAATAAAGTACAAGTGCCAGCAGATATCAGTGTCGAAGCAGTTTTAAAGTCCCGCAATCGCAATCATAATAATTAAACCAAAAAGCACAATGAGGGTTACAAGCCTGCGAGTTTTATAGCTCATACATGCTCCTGAACTGGCCGCGAAGGTATGAATTTAACGATACCAAATGCAATGGCAATTAGCACGGGCACCATGATGTAGGCACGAGAAATTCCAAAGCTATCTCCAAATACTCCAAGCAAGAACGGTGCCACTGCAATTGCAATGCCAGCGGCAAGGGATGATCGTCCGATAGCTAAGTCTGGGCGACCATCACTAAATGAAATCAAGCGAATCGATGCCAAAGCAAACTGCATAGATACTCCTAGACCGACAGTAAAGAGTGATGCCAAGCTGAGAAACATATTGTGCGATAACCAAAAGGAGACAAAACCAACGAACTGGATAGCAATAATGGTGAGAAGTTGGGTGTCTAATTTCAGGTTATGTAAGACAAGTCCGCCATACCAGCGGCCGATTCCCATGCCAGTGCCCAGTGCCACGATTGCAACTGTTGAGATTGCTGCAGTTGAACCAACACGATCGCGCAAAAGTGCCGCCGACCAAAATGATGTTGCAAACTCACTTGAAATACAGGCAACGAAACCAATCCAGGCAATCCAAAAGGTTCGCGAGAGTTTTCCGCTTTGCGGACCAGATTCATCGGGCACGTGTGCGTCATCGCTCTTATCGCGCCCAACAATAAATAGCGCAATTGCCACAGGCAGTGCAAGCAGCAAACCAAGGCGCCACAAATGTGGGAAGGCGATAGCTATGGTGCCGATCAAGGCAGTACCAGTAACAAAACCAACGGATGCGATGCCATTTGCTTGCGGAATCGCAACTTCAGCGGCCTTGCCATAGTGATGAGACATCGCCGTAAGCATTGTGTTGATAATGATGGAGGTTCCAAAGCCAGTTATAAACGTGGCAGGAAGTGTCATATATACGGGTGGAGAAGCAACAAAAATCGCCAAACCTGATGCAAAAATAAGTAGGCCAATCCACGATAAAAGTTCACGACCAAAGCGATGAACGAGGCGCGGATTTGCATACCCTGCAGCGATAGATGCAACGCCCATTGCGGTGCCATGTAGGCCAGCAACAGTTAAAGAGGTTCCTTGGTCTGCACGCAGAAGTGATTGTGCAGGGCCAAAGCCACCTAAGTAAAAGTTAACAATGGCGGTTTGGGTAGCGACTATCCAAAAAAAGCGATCACGCTTAAAACTCTTTGGCACTAGAGCCCTTCCACAACGAAATCAATGCACTGAGTTAGCGCTTTAACATCACTTGGATCTACTGAAGGGAACATTCCGATTCGTAGTTGATTCTTGCCTAACTTTCGATAAGGCTCGGTATCTACGATTCCATTAGCACGCAGTGCTGCAGCGATTTTTGTTGCATCAATTGCATCATCAAAGTTAATGGTGCCCACTACTTTTGAGCGCATTGCAGGATCGGTAACAAATGGTGTTGTGTAGCTGGTCTTTTCGGCCCAAGAATATAAAATATCCGATGATTGCGTGCTACGTCCGGCAGAAAAACTCAAACCCCCACCGGCATTCATCCATTCGATTTGATCGGCCAACAACATGAGCGTTACTAGTGCTGGCGTGTTATAGGTTTGATCAAGACGTGAGTTTTCAATCGCAATTGTTAAATCAAAGAAAGCTGGTATCCATCGCCCGCTAGCCTTGATTTTTTCAACTCTGGCAATGGCCGCAGGACTCATAATTGCGATCCATAAACCACCATCAGATGCAAAAGATTTCTGAGGTGCAAAGTAATAAGTATCAAACTCTTTAGCATCAACGACTAATCCACCTGCAGCACTTGTTGCATCTACTAAAACCAATGCACCCTCTGTTCCCGCGGGGCGAATAATTGGCATTGAAACTCCAGTACTAGTTTCATTGTGTGTGAGTGCATAAACATCGATACCAGCCTCAGCCATCGATAATGGATGTGTTCCTGGCTCGGATTTAATAACGCTTGGCTCGCCGAGGAATGGTGCCTCTTTTGATGCCGATGCGAACTTAGACGAGAACTCACCAAACACTAGATGCTGTGAACGATTCTCAATCAAAGCAAGTGTTGCGATATCCCAAAATGCAGTTGATCCACCGTTACCCAGAATTACTTCATAACCATCAGGCAGATTGAACAGTGTATGGAGCCCATCCCGAACACGCTTAACTACATTTTTAACTGGTTTTTGCCGATGCGAAGTTCCAAGAATCGATGTGCCTGATGCCGCAAGGGCTGCCAATGCTGCTGGACGAATTTTTGATGGCCCACAACCAAACCGACCATCGAGAGGCTTCATTGCCGACGGGATAATTATCTCTGCGCTCATTGGTTAAGTTTATGGGTAGTAGCGGCCTAACTCCCAATCAGCGGTTGAGTTGCTTCGTTCATATCTCAAGCGATCATGTAATCGCGAATAACGTCCCTGCCAAAATTCAATGTGAAGTGGAGTGACGCGATATCCGCCCCAATGTGGCGGACAGGGCACGGTAGATCCTTCAGGCCATTTCTGCGCCGCTCCTTGGAATCTCTGCTCTAGCTCTTCACGCGATAACAATGGTGCTGATTGATGGCTGGCCCATGCACCGATTTGTGATGACCATGGGCGAGTAGCGAAATAAGCTTCGGTTTCTTCCCGCGTAGTTTTTTCAGCTAGGCCACTTATTGAAACCTGTCGCTCCATTACATACCAAGGAAAGAGCAACGAGACTTGCGGATTCATTTCAATTGCATGGCCTTTGCGAGATGAGTAGTTAGAGTAAAAAGTAAATCCACCGAGGGAGATATCTTTTAATAAAACCGTACGTGTAGTGATGGAGGAGTCTGGGCCTTGCGTTGAAAGCACCATGGCATTTGCCTCAATGATCATTACATTGTCTTGGGCTTCACGCAGCCAGTTTTCAAATGCATCGAAAGGATTTTTAGGCAAGGTTCCTATGCCCTGTTCGCCATACGAACGGCGCATTGCAGCGATTTCATGTGGCCCAAAACTCTTCTCGCTCATAGGTGTATCGAACCTCACTTTCGTTGTGAGTGCATCCTCGGGTTAGTTTGGTCGCCAGCACCCCTTGCATAGGTGCAGAATTAGCCCACTACCCAGACAAAAGGAGTCCATCGTGCCAGAGAGTTTCAAGCCCGGCCTAGAAGGTGTTATTGCTTTTGAGTCTGAGATTGCTGAGCCAGACAAAGAGGGTGGTTCGCTTCGATACCGTGGCGTAGATATTGAAGAACTCGTTGGTCGCGTTTCATTTGGAAATGTGTGGGGCTTGCTTGTTGATGATCAATTTAATCCTGGGCTTCCTAACGCTGAAAAGTTTCCGTTGCCAGTTCACTCGGGTGATGTTCGCGTAGATGTCCAGGCTGCGATCTCAATGTTGGCACCAGCATGGGGCTTTAAGCCACTACTTGATATAGACGATGCCGAGGCACGCAGTAATTTAGCGCGTGCATCAGTAATGGTTCTTTCTTATTTAGCACAAGCTGCACGTGGATTAATCGCACCCGCAGTTCCAGAATCGCAAATCGACAAGGCTCATACAGTTGTTGAACGCATGATGATTCGTTGGCGTGGAGAGCCTGACCCACTTCATGTTCGTGCAATCGATGCTTACTTTGTTTCTGCTGCAGAGCACGGTATGAACGCGTCAACATTTACATCTCGTGTTATTGCATCAACTGGTGCAGATGTTGCTGCTGCTCTTTCAGGTGCAATCGGTGCCATGTCAGGACCGCTTCACGGTGGTGCACCTTCTCGCGTACTTCATATGATTGAAGAGGTTGAAAAAACTGGAAACGCTGAGGCGTACATTAAAGATTTGTTAGATCGTAAAGAGCGCTTAATGGGATTTGGTCATCGCGTGTATCGCGCTGAAGATCCACGTGCGCGCACATTGCGACGCACTGCACGCGAATTAAATGCTCCTCGTTATGAAGTTGCCGAAGCACTTGAGAAAGCAGCGTTAAAAGAGTTGCGTGAGCGTCAACCTGATCGCGTGCTTGAAACAAATGTGGAGTTTTGGGCAGCAATCATTTTAGATTTTGCCGAAGTTCCTTCACATTTATTTACATCGATGTTTACCGCTGCGCGCACTGCCGGTTGGTCTGCACATATTTTGGAAGAAAAGCGCACTGGACGTCTGATTCGTCCAACGTCTAGATATATTGGCAAAGCTCCACGATCCGTAGAGTCCGTTGCCGGCTGGGATTCGACTGTAGAGCAGCTTCACAAGTAACCCTGTAACAGGCTTATGCAAAGCCAAAGCTTTATAACGATTTAGTAAAAATAAGGCAAAAACCCTGCTATTCATGGGTCGTGCTTTGCTTTTCATGCGCATAAGCAGTGGGATAAGGGCACCAGGAAACCTGCACCCCCAAGAAGAGGTTTTCGAATTTTAAAGGAGATTACTTAGTGAAGAACAGACTACTTAAGGGTCTTGCTCTTGCTGCTACAGCGTCATTTGCTGCCAGCCTGACAATTGTCCCTGCACAAGCTGCAAACGAGATTCTCGTTTGGGCCGATGAAACACGCGGACCAAACTTAACAAAAGTTTTTGCAAAGAAGAGCGACTGGGTTCCAGGAAGCACAATCAAGGTTGTTTCTTTCTCGAGCTACGATGCACTAAAAGCTGCATTAGATAATGCATCTGGAACAACTGGTCCAGATATTTTCGTTGCAGGTAACGACTGGGTTCCAGCGTTAGCTAAGAGCGGAAAGCTTGCTCCTGTAGTTTTAACTGCTGCACAGAAAGCACAGTTCACTCCAAGCCAGTTCTTTGATCTCTCATACGGCGGAAATCTTTACGGCGTTCCTGTAGATGTAAACAACGTTGGAATGGTTTTCAATACAAAGCTAGTAAAAACTGCACCAAAGACTTACGGTGAAATGGTTAGCTACTACTTAGCTAACAAGGCAAAGAAGGGCCTTACAGCAGGTCTATGTGTTGCTGGTGGCGGAATGTCATGGGGCGCTCTTTCAGGATTCTCAGCAC
The DNA here is from genome assembly GCA_007279945.1 of Streptomycetaceae bacterium. Lineage (GTDB taxonomy): Bacteria > Actinomycetota > Actinomycetes > Nanopelagicales > Nanopelagicaceae > Planktophila. The sequence goes on from QYPG01000012.1 coordinate 36,338, forward strand.
TTGGTGCAGAGCCATACCTAATGAACGCTGATGGATCCGTTAACTACAACAAGAGCTTTGATCCAACTGTTTTTGCTAAGAACGTAAGTACATTACTTCTTGACAAAAAGGGTAAGAGCAATGGCTTCTGGCCAGCAACTGACACTGGTTGCCAGGATAACTTCCTAGCTGGCAAGGTTCCATTTGCAATTATTGGTAACTGGCACTGGCGTACATTCGCAGAAGCTGGCTTTGAGATGAACATCATGCCTGTTCCAGGCGTAAAGGCCGGCACATACGGCAAGATGTTTGGTTCTGTTAGCGGTGCATTCCTTACTTCATATGCAGAAGCACACGGAGTATCAGTTCCAGCTAAGTCACTTCTTACAAGCTTCTTCGCATCTACTAAGGGCCAGGTCGCATACCAGGCTGAAGAAGGACGTCCACCAGCCGAGAAGGGCGCTCAGATGAGCCAGCTCGTACTCGGTGGCCAGAAGGCTATGGGAGCGGCAGCAAGCCTCTCTTCAATCCCACAGATTGGTGCTTTCTTGAACACCAATAAGGGTGGAGCTAGCTACTGGGATTCAGCTCCAGCATATTGGACTGCAGTTCTAGTTGACGGAAAGAATCCACTTGTAGAAGCTAAGAAGCTCGCTGCAATCTGGAAGGCTAACGTCGCAGCAGGAAAGGCAGATCTCTAAGAGATTTCTCTTGGAGCATGAGAGCTAAAACTTTCATGGCCTAAAAGTTCAATAGCGTGGGCGGGATTCATTCCCGCCCACGCTAGTACTTTCACAATCTGCGGCAATAATAAGGAAGTGGTAAGACAGTGAGC
>QYPG01000011.1 GCA_007279945.1 Streptomycetaceae bacterium
CCACAGCTAGAGATTGCGGGCAGGATGCGCCCGGCGCTTTTGCAGCGCTAGCTCTTACTGCATCACGGTCAGATAACAAAGCCTTAGAAATACCCCTTTTCTCATTGACGGCATAGCGCTTTGGTAGCACACTCTGCCAAGAGGTCTTACCACTGGGGGTTGAATGAGCACTGTCGCTCTGGTCGCATTAGCGCGTCCAACATTTGATCTGGCCTGTGCGCAGGCAAATTTTGATAGTGCCAGGGCTTTGCTTATCGAGCTCGGAGCCCAAGTGGTCGGACCAGCCGAACTCGTCATGACCCCTGAGGACGTAACTGCTGTAAAACTACCTGCAGCCGATCTTCATATTCTCTTTATGGCCTCATTTTCAGATGCATCACCTGCAGTAGATCTCTTAGGAAATGTGAAAGGTCCGATTCTTGGATGGTCGATGCGTGAACCAGGTGCGATAGGTGAGCGACTTAAATTGAACTCCATGTGTGGAGTAAATCTTGCTGCACATGCCCTTATGAATGTTGGCCAATCCATCCGCCATATTCATGGCAACGCCGATGAACCTGCAGTGCGCCAAGCAATCACCGCAGCGCTCGCAGGAAATTTGCCTACTGCACATGCGCCTAAAGAAGTCAGTGGTGAGTTTGCTTCCAACGAAAAAGTAGATGCAGCGTTTGCTTGGTTAAAAGGTAAAAAGATCGGCGCAGTGGGGGATGCACCAAATGGTTTTACTCCCTGCGTATTCGATGGCCCGCAGTTAAAGCAACTTTTTGGTTTAGATGTTCGTCAGATAACTATCGATGATGCATTTGGAAAAATCTCTGAAGTAAAAGATGATGCCCGCGAATTAGCATATGCACGCGCAGTAGCTGCACAACCCTCACTTGCATCAGTTAATGTTGCAGAAGCCAAAAAAGTTTCTGGTGTTGAAGTTGCTTTGGATAAATGGCGTGAACAAGAGTCCCTAGATGCGATTGCAATTCGATGCTGGCCTGAATTTCCAACTGATTTAGGTGCGTGTATCTGTTCATCACTCGGGCGTTTATCAGATCGCGGCACTGTCACGACTTGCGAACGCGATGTTTTAGGTGCAGTCACAATGATGATTTGTGAGTCTTTAGGATCAGATGAAAACTATCTTGTAGACATTGTTGATCTAGATGCTGCACAAGGTTTAGTTCGTTTATGGCACTGCGGATCAGCGGCCACCAAGTTAGCTGCCGATCCAATAAAAGCTACGCAATCAACCCACTGCAATCGCAAACTAGGCGTTGCAGGTAATTTTCCGCTTAAGACCGGACCAGTCACACTGTTTCGACTTGATCGGGATGTAGATCCGAGTAATCGCACGGGTTTACGCATGGTTGTGAGCCGAGGGGAATCGATCCCTGCTCCCAATCACTTCCAAGGCAATACAGCAACGGTCGTCACTCAACCTGACGCAGCTGCTTTAGTGAATGGAATAGTCACTGGCGGATATCCGCATCACTTGGTCATTTCATGGATCGATGTGAGACCGGGCCTTCGCACAATGGCGCAAAAGTTAGGGATCCCCCTCACTGAATGGTAAGTCAACCCAATAAACCCTCGACAGTTAAGGACTACACAGATGAAAGCTAAAGGAATCACAGCCTTCAGCTCACGTCGCTTTGGAGCAGTAGTAGCAGTTGCATTCGCACTTGTAGCTACAACGCTTCCATCAGCAACGGCCGCTGGAGAAGTATTCGGTAAGGCATGTACAACAGAAGGCATCAGCACCGGACAAAGCACAACATCCCTCATTTGTACTATGGGATCAAATGGCAAACTTACGTGGACCCGCGTTCGTTTGGGTTCTAACTCTGCAAAGCCAGTAGCCGCACTAAAAGCACAACCAGGAACAATTGAGTTCCATCACTGGCGTCCAGAAGACAAGGTAGTACTTCAATCAATTATCGATAAGTTTGAAGCACTTAACCCTGGCGTCCACATCAACCAAGTCATTATGAACTCAGTTGATTATACCAACTTGGCATATGCAAAGATCAGCGTTAATAATAAAGCTGCACTATTTGTAACTAGCCGTGGTGGACAGTTTGATCAGTTCTACAAGGGTGGCCTTCTAAAAGATATTTCGAGCAACCGCTATGTGAGCCAGAATGTTATTGCTAGCGCATTAACACCGGCAACAGTAAATGGCGCCGTCTACGGAGTTCCATACCAATCACTCTTTAACAATCCACTATATAACTCAGAGATGTTTGCAAAGTATGGTTGGACTGTTCCTAAGAACTGGACCGAACTACTTGGTTTCTGCAAGGCAGTTAAGGCAAAGGGAATTATTCCATTTGCTTGGCCAGCAGCAACTCGCGGTAACGCGGGTCAGATCATGAACTCATTCTTGATGAACTCAGCTCCCGATCTAGCAACTCTTACTGCACGTATCGCAGCTATTGATACAGGCAAGGCAGATCTAACCTCTGACTGGTTCGTTGATATTGCCAAGAAGTACAAGGCTATGAATGATGGCGGTTGCTTCCCAGATAACGTCACTGGATACAACGACACTGTTGCACCAGCAGATTTTGCTTCAGGCAAAGCTGCAATCTATCCAACTGGCACATTTGGTATGAGCACAGTTACAAAGCTCAATCCAAGCATGGCCGGCAAGATGAAGATGATGTCCATGATTACTGTTGATACAAAGCCTTTGTATCAAGGAATCACTAACAACACTTTCATTCTCAGTGTTAACGCTAAGTCAAGTTCACGCGATCAGAGCATTGCAAATGCATTCTTATCATTCCTTGCAACTGCCCCTATCGCACAGGAGTATGCAGTTGGAACGTCACAGCACGTTTCAATCATCAACGTTGACTATGCAGCCAACATTGATCTACTCAATACATCTGACATCATGGGTAAGAAGCTTTTACTTGCACCACGCTTCTTGTTCGTAAATGTCGGTACAGTTCGTAACCCACTCGAAGATGCATTAATTGCTATCGGTGGTGGAGCAGATATTACAAAGACACTAGCTGATACATCTAAGACAATTAAACAAAGTCTGGGTGCTTAATTAGCAATACGCTAACTAACCAGAACTCCCTTGCCACTAAAAGTGGCAAGGGAGTTGCTGGGTTGCGTACATTTAATATTAAGAAAACTGAGTCTCGTGTGCTAATTGCTATGGCGTTCCCGGCTTTTGCAATTTACGCATTTCTTTACCTTTATCCTTCTTTATCAAATGTCTATTACTCTTTTCAGCGCTGGGATGGCGTAACAAAGCCAGAATTTGTAGGACTTCATAATTTTACCTATCTAGCCACAAATGATGACTTGTTTATGAAAGTGCTCGGAAATAACTTTAGATTCTCATTTATAGTCGTTATTTTTCAAACGCTGCTCGCACTATTATTTGCAACTTTCTTGTTAAAGAACACCAAAACTTCCATTGCACTTAGAATTGTCTTTTTCTTCCCAACTATTCTCTCGTCAGTTTCAGTCGGATTAATCTGGAATTTTTTGTACGACCCTAATTTTGGGTTTATCAATGCGATCTTGAAATCAGTAGGTATCCCTGGCCTGAACTGGTTGGGTGACACCAGATACTCTCTTTATGCAATCGCTCTGACTCAAGTCTGGTTCCACACGGGTCAGATGGTGGTTATCTATGTTGCCGGCTTACAGCAGATCCCACAGGAGCTTTATGAAGCCGCAGAAGTAGATGGCGCTTCACGTTGGCAGCAGTTTAAAAACATAACCTGGCCAATGGCCCTACCAACAACTGCTGTAGTCGTTGCCTATACGACGATTCAAACTTTTAGAGCTTTTGATCTGGTGTATTCCATGACGCAAGGTGGACCACTAAATTCATCAGACATGCTTGTCACGCTTATTTATAACACGGCATTCTCAAGCTACAAGTGGGGATATGCCTCAGCACAGTCAATTATTTTAGTCTTTGTAGTTTTGTTACTCACCTATCTTCAGCGCCGAACATTGCGCCTTAATACTGGAGAAAAATAGATGTTCTACAAAGTATTCAAAAACACTTTACTTACACTATTTGCAGCGGCAGTTTTGATTCCAAGTTCGATAGTTATTTTAGGTTCGTTTAAAGATGATCTTGAGATTTATACTAAGCCGCTGGCCTTACCTAAGCACTGGAGTCTTAAGAATTTCCATACGTTAATCGAAACTGGAAATGTTTTTACGCCATTTAAAAACAGTGTGATTGTCGCAATCTTTTCAGTGGGAATTACTCTTTTCTTTGCAAGTATGGCCTCATACATGATTGCTAGATCAACAACTGTCACTGGTAAATTCTTATTTCTTTTGTTTGCCATTGGTTTAGCGATTCCTGGGCAAGTAAACATTATCCCTATCTACCATTTATTTGTTCAGTTGCATTTAACTAATTCTCTGATTGGTTTAATTTTGGTCAATATTGCGCTGACGCTACCCATATCTATCTTTATCTTGACAGCATTCTTTAAAGACTTATCCCGCGAAATGTTTGAAGCCGCAGCAATTGATGGAGCTGGACACTGGCGAATTTATAGATCTTTAGCCCTACCTTTGTGTCGTCCAGCTTTGGCTGCAACAGGCATCTTTCTCTTCGTAATCTGTTGGAATGATCTCTTGTATCCACTCATGTTAATCAGCGAATTAGACAAGAAGACGCTTCCATTGACACTCATTGATTTCCGCGGCGAATATGCCACAAGTTATAGCATGCTGTTTACTGCAGTGCTGGTGGCTTCTATTCCAATGGTCATTATGTATCTGACCATGCAACGGACGTTTGTTGCAGGCCTAACTGCTGGCGCCGTGAAAGGATAAGACATGAGTATTGATACACCAATCGCACCGCAACGGGCCGCACGTATTGCATCCCAACTGATTGAGTTGATAGATATACAAAAATTAAACCCTGGGGATCGCTTGCCGCCCGAGAGAGCATTGGCTGACTTGCTAGAAGTGAGTCGTCCAAGTCTGCGCGAAGCTTTGCATATTTTGCAGGCACAGGGCCTAGTCCACATTAAGCATGGCCAAGGAACCTTTGTTCAAGAACCAATCGTTGCTCAGGAGCTTCGGGCTTCGATGATGTCTACGACTCACGGACTAAATGAGCTCTTTGATGCACGCGAAGTTTTAGAGGTACCGGCATCTAAGTGGGCTGCAGTTAAAGCCAGCAAAGAAGATCTTCGTTTGTTGCGCGCAACGTTGAATCAAATTGATACAGTGACTTCCATAAGCCCAATTGATTTTGATCAACTTCAGATTTTAGATGCCAAATTTCACTTAACAATTGTTGGAATTGCTGGCAATCGATTTATTAATCAGACGCTTAATGTTTTGCAAGATGTTATGAAAATGTCGATGGAAACAACTCTACGTCTGCCAGGACGTTCGGACGTTTCACGCAATGAGCACAATGGAATTCTTGCTGCAATCGAAGCTGGAAATGGTGATCTAGCTTCGCGATTAACTCTTCAACACATCACAGGTGCCCGTGCAGTGGCACTTGCAGATGCCAGTGAAAAGAATCAGCATTGAGCAGCATTGAAGTTGTATGTGTTGGTGTCATAACGATTGATACGGTTGCACTTGTCGATACTTATCCCGATGAAGATGAGAGAGTAATTGCGAAGGGAATTGTACGAGCAGGCGGGGGTCCGGCCGCCGTTGCTGCAGTGACACTGGCTCGGCTAGGTGTTAAGACTGCAATCGTTGGAACTATTGGTGATGATGCAGATGGTGTCGAAGTTTTAAGAATATTTGCTGATGAAGGAGTAGATACATCTGGTATTTCAATTGGCTCAAGTCCAACAGCGGGAAGCGTGATCGTTGCATCACGTGCATTTAACTCTCGATCAATAAGCACGCGTCAGCCAGTGAAATCGGAAGAAATAAACAGTGCGGCAAAAGAGTTAATCCAAAACGCCAAATATGTACATGTGGATCATGTGGGTATTACAAAGTTAAAGCCCGCCGGAATTTCACGAGGCCGTGGCCCGTTAATCTCTTTTGATGCCGGTTATGGCGTTGAAACCTTTGATACTGCTGCAGTTGATCTATTTGTCCCAACTGATCGCCAGATGGCACTTCGCCACCCAGCTCAAAACCTGGAAAGTGCGCTAAAAAGTGATGCACTCTCTGCTCAGAATGTTGTAGTTGCTACTCAAGGCTCTAAAGGAAGCAGCGGATATTCAGTAGCTACTGGCTTAGTAACTACTGCTGGATTTGCTGTCGATGTTGTGAGCACGCTGGGCGCAGGCGATGTTTTTCATGGCGCGCTAGTGGCCCATCTCATTCAAGGTTTTTCACTGCAAGAGGCGATGCAACGTTCTAATGCAGTTGCTGCGCTATCGTGTCGTGGCCTTGACGCCCAATCAATGATTCCAACAACCCTTGAGCTCAATGCATTTTTGGAGGCAAATAAATGAGAGCACCTTTAACTAAATTGGCACGTCCAACTGGTGCACTTGCGATGGTTGCAGTTGACCAACGAGAGGCTCTTCGTGGAATGTTTGCAGCCCACCAATCAACTCCTGTGCCAGACTCACAATTAACGCAGTTTAAAGTTGATGTTGCTCGCGAGCTTTCACCTTTTGCATCTGCATTACTTGTAGACCAGGAGTTTGGTATCGATGCGATTATTAATCAAAAAGCATTGCGTGGAAGTTGTGGATTAATAGCTGCAGCTGATTTATTAGTTGGGCCTCCTGGTGGAGCTGCAACAGATACTGCAATAGATCCAGATGTAGATCCACTACGCATGCGAGATATCGGAAGCGTTGGATTGAAGTTTTTGATTCTGTGGCGCAATGATGAATCTCCTGATGTTCGCGCAAATCTTGTGGAGGAGTTTAATAAACTTTGTGGGAGCTCTGGCCTGCCTTCAATTATCGAAATTATCGTTAAGCCGCCTACTGATTCATCAAGAAGCTTTAATCGTGAAGAGGAGTTAATTACCGCGGCAAAAGAGGCAGCGGATTGGAAGCCCGACTTATATAAGGCCGAGGTTCCATTTCATGGCGAAGGTGACCTGTCTGCAATTACAAAGAATGCCGAGCGAATCTCAGAGGCAATCGGATCTCCATGGGTTGTACTTTCCAATGGCGTGAAGCAGCCATTCTTTAAAGATGCCGTTAAGGCATGTGCAATCGGTGGAGCCAGTGGATTCTTAGCCGGCCGCGCAGTGTGGGCAGATATTGTTGGCTCATCAGATATTCCTAAGGCATTGCGCGAAGTATCAATCCCTCGCCTTGAAGCTTTAGCCGAAGTAGTTGATACCTATGCCAAGCCTTGGTCTAGCTGATAATTAGCCCCACAACTCTTTAATCTCAACGACTCGGCCCTCGTTAATGCTCTTATGAGCGGCAAGGCCAGTGACAACACTTGTAACGCCATCAGCAAGAGTGACTTCGGCAGGTGTTGAGTTAAGAATCGCATCACGGAACTTTACGTGTTCAATATACGACGCCCCATAATGGTGACCAAGGTATTTAACATCTAAGTCATAGACAAACTTAATTTCACTTCCTTTACCGGTACCTTCACCGATTCCCCATCCAGTACGCGTACCCCAATCTTCGCGGCGGGATGTGCGCAGGGTTTGTGAAGGTAAGAAAGATTCGACTTTTCCTTCATCGCCGACGATAGTCAAAATCTCTTTATCAAAGGAGCCTTCACCAAACATGCATAGATCCAACATCGCACGTGCACCATTTGCATACTCAAGCACAACATAGGCGTTATCTAACATATTGGCCTGCTTACCATCATATTTTTCATCTAAGTGATTAACGCTTTGGCCACCTGAAGCAAAAACTCTGACTGGTTGCTGGCCAATTACTAAATCCATCAAATTAAAATAATGACAGCATTTCTCAACTAACGTTCCACCAGTACGTTCTGCAAAACGATTCCAGTTATCTACCTTTGGATAAAATGGTTCGCGGTGTTCGCGAATTGAGACCTGTTTTACTTTTCCAACGGCACCACCTTTAGCGCGTGCAATTGCTTCGGCAACTGGCGGCATAAAACGGTATTCAAGACCCATCCACGTCAGTGCGCTTCGCTGGGACTCCCATTTCACAATTGATTTCAAATCTTCAATAGTTGTCGCTAGTGGTTTTTCAACAAAGACTGCAACATCACTAGCTAAGGCATCTTTTAATACTTCGGCGTGAGTGTCATTGGGAGTAGAGATAACTACGGCATCGACTAGCCCGCTATCGAGTAGTGCCCGATGATCGCTAAAGACTGCAGCCCCAGGAGCCAGCGCCACGGCCGCTTCTTGCGAGGGCCCATGGGGATCGCTAATAGCGGTAATGACCGCCCCACCCATGATCCGGATGTTCTGCATATGCTCGCGGCCCATGCTGCCTGCGCCGATAATGCCGTAACGAAGCTCTGCTTTCATGGCAACAGGTTAGACCACTTGTGGAATTTTGTGCAGGGGGGTAGACGAAACACGCCTAGTTGACTTAGACTCCAGAAAGAGGTCAGACCACTACCCATTGAATTTTGCGAGAGGCGAGTCAATTATGGCAATTACTCCACCGCAGTTCTTGCTCCATCACGATGGCGACAATGTCGCTGTTGCGATGACGGATCTGCAACCAGGCATCCTGCAAGGGCGCTCTGTTAAAGAAGGTACTGAGAGCAGCGCGGTCTTAAATCATGCGATTCCTCTTGGTCATAAGTTTGCGTTAGCCGACTTATCTGAAGGCGATGCCATTATTAAATACGGCATCAAGGTCGGACTTGCATCTGCTGCCATTAAAAAAGGCGATTACATTCACACACACAACATGAGGAGTTATCGATGGGAAGCAAGCCGCGCTTAATGGGATACCGCCGCGAAAACGGCACTATGGGTATCCGCAATCACGTCATTATCTTGCCCCTTGATGATCTTTCGAATGCAGCTGCAGAGGCCGTTGCAAAAGTTATTCCGGGCACAATGGCGCTACCACATGCATTCGGCCGTTTGCAGTTTGGTGATGATCTGCAACTAACTTTTGATACGTTAATTGGAACTGGCGTTAATGCAAACGTTGCTGCTGTCGTTGTCATTGGTATCGAACCAAAGTGGACTCAAAGAGTTGCAGATGGAATTGCAGCTACTGGAAAGCCTGTTGCTGCATTTTCTATTGAAGGCAAAGGTGACCTACAAGTAATTCAAGAAGCAAGTCGTGTTGCCGCAATGTTCTTACAAGATGCATCTGGTTTAGAACGCGAAGAAACCGAAATGGGCGAGATGATTATGTCCATCAAGTGCGGAGAGTCAGATACAACGTCTGGTCTTGGCTCTTGCCCAACTACTTCTCAAGCAGTTGATCGCTGGGTTGAGGCTGGTGGATCAGTATTCTTTGGTGAAACATCAGAGCTAACTGGTGGCGAGCACCTCATTGCCGAGCGTTGCATTGATGCGCCAACCCGTGACTTGTTCCAACTGACATATGACAACTACATCAAGGTTATTGAAGCAACTGGTGCAAACCTTCTTGGCTCACAGCCAACGCAAGGCAATATTGCTGGCGGCTTAACAACTATTGAAGAGAAGGCACTTGGAAACATTGCTAAGACTGGTTCAGTGCCAGTTATTGGCGTCCTTAAGCCTGCGCAAGCGCCAGATCCAAAGAAGAAGGGTCTGTATTTCATGGATTCATCGTCTGCTGCAGCTGAGTGCGTGACACTCATGGCAGCCGGCGGAGCGGTAATTCACTTGTTCCCAACGGGTCAAGGAAATGTAATTGGAAATCCAATCATTCCTGTATTGAAGTTAACTGCAAACATCAAGACAGCAAAGTCAATGACTGAGCACATGGATCTAGATGTTTCGGGTCTACTTCGTTATGAATATGACTTAACTAAAGCAGGGGACATGATGATGGAAGTCATCTATAAGACAATTAATGGTCGTCTCTGCACAGCTGAAGTTATGGGTCACCGAGAGTTCACATTCACAAAGTTGTATATTTCTGCGTAATGATTCTTATCTCTGAAGATGTATGGGGAACTCCCTTCCAAGACCTGGAGGGGAGTTTTCCCATTATCCGAAATGATGATTTGTGGAATGATCCTGAAAAACTCAAAGCTTCACTCAAAGATGCCACAGCTTTAGTTGTCCGTAATAGAACTAAAGTAAGTGCCGAAGTAATTGCTGCCGCGCCACATTTAAAAGTAATTGCGCGCGCAGGAGTAGGACTAGACAATATTGATATTAAAGCCGCTGATACAGCTGGAGTAGTGGTGGTCGCAGGTCTTGGTGCCAATGCAGTCAGCGTTGCTGAATTAACTCTTGGCCTTGCACTCTCTTTACTGAGAAATATTCCTAGCCATGATGGTGCAACTCGTGCAGGAGGTTGGGTTCGTATACCGGGCCGCGAATTATCAGGACTTACGTGGGGTTTACTAGGGTGCGGTGCAACTGGCTTAGCAACCGCTAAATTACTTCAGGGATTTGGCTGCACAATTATTGGGTTTGACCCTTATGCAAAGAATTTACCAAATGTAGAGCTTATAACTTTTGATGATGTTTTAAAGCGCAGTGATGTTGTCAGTATTCATATGCCATCAACACCAGAAACCAATGGGACTATTAATTCCAAAACTCTTTCGCTAATGAAATCAGATGCTGTCATAGTTAACGTAGGTCGTGGTGAAGTTATTAATGAAGCCGATCTCATACAAGCCTTGAAAAATAAGGTGATTGCTGGAGCTGCCCTCGATGTTCGCGCTGTTGAGCCTGCGATTACAGGTGAGATGGAGACAATTCCTAATGTGATTCTGACTCCACACGTCGCTGGCATTACTAGTGAAAGCCAGTTACGAATCAATCAAATCTTGGCAAGCAATATTGCGCTTGTACTGCAGTCGAAAGCGGCTACACATGCAGTTGGAGCCTTAAAAGTAAGCAGCAACTAATGCCACAACTAAGGGTAGGAAGTGCGATTACTACGGCTCAATCACTATTAGTGGCCGCAGGCGTTAAACCAGAGCATGCATTAACAACTGCGCGTTGCATTGTGGCAAGTGATCGATGGGGTATTGGCAGCCATGGCCTTATGCGGCTTCCATTTTATTTATCACGTTTACAAGCTGGTGGAATTAATCCGCACGCTGATTTAAAGCTGGTCACTGATCTACCGAGTCTCGTCGTATTCGATGGCGCAGATGGTCTTGGGCACTGGCAATTACAGCATGCTGCAGAAGTTGCGGCACAGCGCGCGTTAATAAATGGAATCGCAGCAGTTGGTGTTGGAAGATCTAATCACTGCGGTGCGCTTGGCATTTATGTATGGCCGATGATTAATCGCGGCTTAGTTGGAATTGCATTTAGTACCGGCCCTGCAGTCATGCCACCATGGGGTGGCGACAAACCACTTCTTTCAACTTCACCAATTGCTGCCGGCATTCCTACCAACCCACCAACTGTTGTAGATCTAGCGACCAGCGCAGTTGCTCGCGGAAAGATTCAAGCAAAAGCGCAAGCCGGTGTAGAGTTAGAGCCAGGTTGGGCATTTACAAAAGATGGTGCACCAACGCTAGATGCTAAAGCAGCACTTGCCGGAATGTTAGCTCCGCTTGGAGGCGCAAAAGGTTATGCAATCGCAGTTCTGGTTGAGTCATTAACTGGAATGCTCATTGGTCCAGCATTATCGAAAAATATTCCAGATATGTTTGCCGCAGAACAAGATGCGTTACCTCAAGAGATTTCACACTTTGTCATAGCTATTGATGCTTCAAAACTCTCAGTTGACGGAGTCAATACACGAACTGAGGATTTTGCTGCAGAAGTGAGCAAAGCAGGGGGTCGTCTACCAGGAGCTCATCGTGTTAATCCAGAGAAGTTAGTTGATTCAGATGAAATAACTATCACAGATCAGGTTTCAACCCAATTAGCTGCATGGTCCACCAAGTTAGGACTCTAAAATGAAAAAAACTTTACCTGGCTTGGCTTTGATTGCAGCAGTTGTTGCCGTTGCTTTTGAGATTCATAATCTGCAACCAGCTATAAGTCCGCTAGCTCTTTGTGTTGCCTTCGGTTTTCTTATTGCCAATTTTGCTTCTTGGCCCAGCTTTGCAAGTGATGGCACCGCTCTTTCTAGCAAGAAGTTAATGCGTATCGGAGTTGCATTGCTAGGCGCTCAAGTAAGTGTTATTTCGCTAAAAGCTATAGGAGTAAAAGGTGTGATTACGGTAATCCTTGTAGTCAGTTTTACGATCTTTGGAATTCTTGGTCTGTCCAAACTCTTTAAGATGACGGGTGAGTTAGGTCTATTAATCGGTGTTGGCTTTGGAGTGTGTGGTGCTACTGCAGTTGCAGCAATCCGACCTCAAACTCGTGCAACACAAGAAGAGACGTCATATGCAATTGGATTAATCTCTTTATGTGGAACGCTTTCAATTTTCGTTTTACCATTCTTGGGCCACCTCATGGGTTTAAGTGATCAAACCTTTGGTGCATGGGCAGGAGCTGCAGTACACGATGTAGGTCAAGTCATCGCTACGGCTTCAGTATGGAGCGATGATGCCGTTAAATCGGCAGTCGTAATAAAACTTGCTCGTGTGTGTTTATTGGCACCTATCGTTTTAATTCTCTCGATTCGCCACCGTCGCTACTTAACATCGCAAGGTGAAAGTGCAACTAATAATGCAAAAGTTCCTTTGATCCCATTTTTTGTTCTTGGTTTTATCGCTGTTGCAATTCTTCAAAACACGATAGATCTTCCAACGCGTTTACACGATGACATCGTTCTTACTAGCAAACTCTTATTGGGTGCAGGACTAGTAGCTCTTGGTTCAGGGGTTCGCTGGAAGGCTATTCGTGCAATTGGTCCGCGTCCTATGTTGATGGGCTTGATGGCATGGATCATTGTGGGCGGGGTTTCACTAGCTGCGGTGAGAATTACTGGTATTTAATTTCTAAGTGCTAGCACCTTAGCTTTTGGTATTGAGTAATCTCTTTTGAGTGTTGAATAGCCATTATCGGAGAGGATTCGAAATGGCACGTGTACTAATTCTTGGAGCTGGCATTGCAGGTCATACTGCAGCTCTTCATGCAAAGCGCCTACTGGGCAAGAAAAATGAAATTATCGTAGTTGCGCCAAACTCGAACTATAACTGGATCCCGTCTAATATCTGGGTCGGAGTTGGCAAGATGTATAAGGAGCAAGTCATTTTTCCGTTAGCGCCAATATATAAGCGCAAGAAAATTGAGTTTCACCAAGGGCTTGCAAAGAGTATCTATCCTGAAGGAGACTCAAAGACGGCGTCACCATTTGTTGAAATTGCTTATACCGATCCAAATCGAAGCAATGAGTTTGCTCGTATTAAATATGACTACTTAGTTAATGCAACCGGTCCTAAATTAAATTTTGCAGCCACACAAGGGCTTGGTCCAGAAGGGCATACCGTTTCTGTATGCACCGCAGGCCATGCCGTTGAAGCCGCAGCATCTCTAAAGGACGCCATCTCCTTGATGAAGTTAGGCAAGAATCAGACCCTTGCAATCGGAGTTGGGCATGGCACATGCACGTGTGAAGGCGCAGCATTTGAGTACACATTTAACGTAGATCACGAGCTTCGTATGGCTGGCGTGCGCGATATGGCAGACCTAGTTTACATCACTAATGAATACGAGTTGGGAGATTTTGGTGTTGGAGGCATGGTCTTTACGCAACGCGGCTTTCAAACGACCAGCAAATTATGGACAGAATCTCTATTTCGTGAGCGCGGAGTGCGTGCAATCCTTGGAGCTCATGTTGAAAAAGTTGAAACAGGAAAGATCTTCTACGAACAAGTCGATGGAAATAAGAATGTTTTAGAGTTTGATTTTGCAATGCTACTTCCACCGTTCCGAGGCGTAGATCTGGCAGCGTTTAATAAATCAGGGGAAGACATTTCATCTCAAATATTTGCTCCCAGTGGTTTCATGAAAGTTGATGCCGATTATTCTGGAAAGCCTTATGAAGATTGGAAAGCTGAAGACTGGCCAAGTACCTATCGAAATCCAACATATCCAAATATGTTTGCTGTAGGAATCGCATTTGCACCTCCACATCAAATTTCAAAGCCGCGCAAATCTCCAAATGGAACCGTAATTGCTCCTTCTCCTCCCCGCACTGGGATGCCATCTGGAATCATGGGAAAGTTATCTATCCTGACGATCGCTGATCTCATTAATAAGGGTTCTGATGCTAAGGCGCACTCTGCATCCATGGCCAAAATGGGGGCGGCATGCGTCGCTTCATCAGGATCGGGATTAACAAAAGGCTCGGCGGCAGCAATGACAATGTTTCCCATCGTTCCGGATTTTCAGAAATATCCAAATACTGGCCGAAGTCTAAAAGATACTTATGGTGAGATCGGATTGAGTGGCCACTGGATTAAATTGTTGTTGCACTACTTGTTTATCTATAAAGCCAAAGCCCGTCCGGGCTGGGCATTTATTCCGGAGTAAGGACCACGCAATGGAAAACCCACAGGACGCTATCGCGCACGCTCCACTGCCAACCGCCAAGACTTTGCGTTTTCGTAGAAACATCCCCGTACAGATCTGGCGCTTTGTTGCTATTAATATCAAGATGCTGAACATGATTCGCAAGGGACACAATCAGAAATAGTTGGTTTTGACATACCCCGGGGGGTATGCTAACTTTTCTCTTAACCAACGAGGGAGTCAGTTATGTGTTCACGAATCACGTGCAATCGATGCAATAAGGCCACATGGTCGGGCTGTGGAAACCATATTGAAGAGGCACTTGCTGGAGTTCCAGAGCAAGATCGCTGCACCTGTAAATGAGCGCTCAAAAAATCGCTCATGTTCTGGCAGATGAGCAACAAGTAGATGCCATTGCCAAGCGCATCAAGCGCGCACAAGGCCAGCTTGGAGCAGTTGCACGCATGCTTGAAGAAGGCAGAAACTGCGAAGAGATTGTCACCCAGATGTCGGCAGTTTCAAAGGCAGTTAATACTGCGGCCTTTACTTTAATCTCAGCAAGCTTGAAAGAGTGCATTGTTGAAGGCAAATCAAACTCTGATGCCGTAACTGCCCAGTTACAAAAACTATTTTTAAGTCTAGCTTAAGGGGATATTCATGAAAAAGATTATTGCTCTGCTTTCCACTGTATTAGTACTCACCGGTTGCTCCTCTGCCGCAACTGCAACAAATCTCGATGCCGTTGGCTTTGCGCAGAAGATCACCGAATCAGGCGTAGTCATTCTTGATGTTCGAAACCCAGGAGAGTTTATGGTGGGCCATATTCAAGGTGCAATAAATATTGATGTTGAAGGTGCAACATTTGATAGCGAAATAGCAAAGTTGGATAAATCTGCAACATATGCCGTTTACTGCCACAGTGGTCGCCGTTCGGGAATTGCTGTTGAAGCTATGCACCATGCTGGATTCAATAATCTTTTTAATTTGACTAATGGAATTGCAGACTGGCAAGCCAATAATCTTCCATTGGTAACCTCATAATGCGAATTGTTGTTATTGGTGGCGTTGCTGGTGGAATGTCTGCAGCCACGCGACTTCGACGCCTTGATGCCGATGCTGAAATTATCGTGATTGAAAAGAGCGGCTATGTTTCATATGCAAACTGCGGTCTTCCGTATTACGTAGGCGGAGTAATTGAAGAGGAAAGCGCCTTGCTTCTACAGACGCCTGCAAGTTTGCATGCTCGCTTTCGCTTGGATGTACGAGTAAATACTGAAGTTTTAGCTATTAATCCAAGCAAAAAGACAGTTGCAATTAAGAACTTAGATAGCCATGAAACCCATGAGATCGATTATGACAAGTTAGTTCTTAGCCCAGGTGCTTCACCAGTTGTGCCGCCAATCCCTGGTATCGAACGTGGAATGACTCTTCGTACCGTTGAAGATGTTGAAAAGATTGCAGATCGCGTCAGCGCTAAACCAGCTAGTGCAGTTGTTATCGGTGGGGGATTCATAGGGGTTGAAATCGCCGAAAACCTTGTTCACCGAGGAATTCCTACATCGTTGGTCGAAGCTACGGATCAGGTTTTGATGCCACTTGATCCAGAGTTGGCGACGCTTGTTGCCAAAGAGATGATTTCTCAAGGAGTGAATCTGTACTTAGGGTCAAGTGCTGTAAATATTGGCGCTGATTCTGTTGAGCTTTCAAATGGCCATACAGTTGCAGCTGAGATTGTCATACTTGCCATAGGCGTTCGCCCAGAAATCGGGTTAGCAAAGGCAGCGGGTTTAACTATCGGTAGTCGTAATGGAATTCAGGTCGATGATTTTAATCGCACGAGCAATCACGATATTTATGCAGTCGGAGACGCCGCAGAAAAGACTGATGCATTAGATGGCAGTGCAACTTTGGTTCCGCTAGCAAACCTAGCCAATCGCCACGGTCGCGTGGTAGCAGACCACATTGCAGGGCGCACAATTCGTCCAGTAAAAACGATAGGCACCGCAATTGTTAAAGTCTTTGATTTAATGATTGCTACAACCGGATGGAACGAAAAGCGATTAAAAGCCGCAGGTCGCCCTCATCAATCCATTCACACGCATCCAAACTCACATGCAGGCTATTACCCAGATGCAAAACAGATGACACTTAAGTTGATCTTTGAACCTACAACGGGTGAAATCCTTGGAGCACAGGGCGTTGGACTAGAAGGCGTCGACAAGCGAATCGATGTGATCGCAACTGCAATTCGTGGCGGCATCACAGCTCCAGAACTTGCAGATCTAGAGCTTGCATATGCTCCACCATTTGGCTCAGCGAAAGATCCAGTAAATATGCTGGGATACATAGCTGAAAACGTTATATCTTGCTTAGTTCAGACTGCTCAGTGGAATGAGATCGAAGATTTCACATCACGCGGATATGAATTAATAGATGTTCGAAGTGCCGGTGAGTTCTCTAGGGGGCATATTCCTGGGGCTAAAAATATCTCAGTTGATGAAATCCGTGAGCGTCAGTCTGAAATAACACAGAAAAAGCTTCTCGTTAACTGTCAAGTAGGCCAGCGTGGTCACACTGCCGCGTTGCTACTCAAAGAACTTGGCTTCAATCCTGTAAATCTCGACGGTGGTTATCTCACATGGAGTAATTCACCAGCAGCAATAAATATAACCAATTAAGAAAAGGAACTATAAATATGTGTAGTAGAACAACATGTCGCAAATGCAGCAAACCAACATGGTCGGGTTGTGGCAATCATATTGAGATTGCACTAAAAGGAGTCCAGAAGAAGGATCGCTGTCAAGGACATCAAAATGATCCAGTCGAGCCGGGGTTCTTTAGCAAAATGTTTGGTAAGAACAAATAATTATCAAAGCGCGAATATTAGTAGCCGCACAGTTTTCACTGTTAGGACTGCTATTCCTAAAGCCAAAGGCCATGGTGCTCGTGGCTCCTTCCTGGGCACCTGGTCTGGCTTTAGTGCTTTATATTTTTGCCACGGTAATTCTGGGCTGCGCTTGGTATGTACTTCGTCCCTCGCTTCGAATTTCTCCGATTCCTAAGGAGGGTGCAGCGCTCATAACATCGGGTATTTATAGATTTATGCGTCACCCGATGTACGTAGGAGTTCTTCTCTTTGGTTTTGGATTATTAGTTACAAATATTAATTGGCCTTCGATTATTACTTGGATAGCCTTACTGATAACACTTATCTATAAAGCTCGTTTTGAGGATGGATTGCTGGCAATTAAACACGATTCGGCCGCTGGATATCAATCGAAAACTGTTGGACTAATGGGAAAGAAGCAGAGATAGAATGGCAACCGTAAACGTAAACGAGTCCGAGTTCGAACAACTGATTCTTGAAAAAGGAACGGTATTGGTCGATTTTTGGGCCGCATGGTGTGGACCTTGTCGTTCATTTGCGCCCGTTTATGAAGCAACTTCAGAGAAATATCCCGAACTAACTTTTGCCAAAGTTGACACTGAAGCAGAACAATCTTTAGCTGCCGCGGCTGGCATTACATCAATCCCAACGTTAATGATTTTCCGCGACGGAATTCTTTTGTTTAGCCAACCAGGAGCGCTTCCAGGATCTGCACTTGAAGAGATAATTGGCAAAGTTGAGGAGCTGGATATGGATGAAGTTCGCAAGAAGATAGCTGAAGAGTCTGAGGAAAAATAGCGGTGATTGCCTCGCACCTATGGCGTGAAAAGTTAGAGTCATGGGCGATTCCGCAAGAAATTGTTGATCTAGCCCCAGAGAGTCCTTGGATTCATCCGGCAGCACTCTTTCAGATTCCTCATATAATTGAAATGAACCCGTCTCACGATAAAGCCTTTGAAGCGTTACCAGATAATGGTTCGTTTTTAGATATTGGTTGCGGTGGGGGAATTGCTGCGTTTGCGATGGGTAAGAAAGCAGGCAGAGTCATAGGCATTGATCACCAACATCAGATGCTTCAAATGTTTACTGAAAATTCACAATCTCGTAATATCGATTCTGTAGTACATGAAGGTTTTTGGCCAGCCATCTCTAATGAAGTTGAAGTTGCAGATGTTGTTGCAGCGCATCATGTCGTTTATAACGTCCTCGAGATCGTGCCTTTTATATCTGCCATGAATTCACATGCGCGAAAACGAGTTGTCATTGAGATGCCGCAGCACCACCCTTTGTCGAATCTAAATGTCGCGTGGAAACATTTTTGGAATTTGGATCGTCCGAATAAGCCAACTCCTAAAGATCTCTTGAATGTATTAAGTGAGATGGGTATAACTGCGCGCTTAGAACTCTGGGAGGGACAGATGCGCGCAGATCGTGATCTGGAACAAGCGGTTGAGTTCACCCGAATTCGATTGTGTTTACCGCCTTCGCGCGATGGCGAAGTCCGAGATTTTCTCATCGATCACCCACAGCCAGAGACTCGCGAACTAGCAACAATCTGGTGGAATGTAACTGGCTAATAACGGGGGGTTACCCCTCTTTTTGCAGGTAAGGGAGCGTAAAAGTATCCAATTCGTTACAGCATGTACCTATCCACGGAGAGGTCTTACCAGTAGATTTCCACCAATCATTAGGCATTGCTCCCTTCAAGATCTGATGACCCTTAGAAAGTCTTATCTCTAGAGAAAAGGAAAATAATGTCAGAAGCAAATAATGGCATTTCCCGTCGTTCAGTACTTAAAGGTGCTGCAATCGGTGGAGCTGGACTAGTCGCTGGTGGATCACTTCTTGCTGGTTGCGGAAAGAAGAAAGTTGCCGGAGATGTTCACTACACAATTCGTGGAAATCTAAGTGATGCTGGTGCAAAGATTAATATCGCAGTCAACGATGCATATACAAAGAAGACTGGTAACAAAGTTATTTCACAGGCAGTTAACTCAGATGACTTCCAGAATAACTTCGTTCAAATCATGCAGGGAACACCTGATGATGCATTTGGTTGGATGGCCGGATGGCGTACCAATTCACGTGCTGATGCCGGACTTCTAGCTGATGTTTCAGATCAGGTAAAGGCATTAGGTAGTTCACTATCTGCAGCAGCAATTCAGGGTGCTACAAATCCAACTGATGGAAAGCAATACATTGTTCCCACAACTTATTACCCATGGGGACTTCACTACCGTAAGTCAACTATGACAGAGCTCGGACTTAATCCTGAGAGCATTGCAACATGGGATGACTTGATCAAGTTGTGCGAAGCAACAAAGAAAAAGGGTCTAGTTGGATACGCACTTGGTGACAAAGGCGGCTGGGAAGCGATGGGCACATTTGATATCCTTAACATGCGTCTTAATGGATACCAATTCCATATCGACTTACTCAATGGAAAAGAGAAGTGGACTGATGCCAAGGTTGTAGATGTATTTACACACATGGGTCAATTGATTCCTTACATGAACAAGAACGTCCTAGATATTTCATGGGATGGCATGCGCGATCTTCTACTACAGAAGAAGTGCGGCGCCATGATGATGGGTTCATGGTTTGCTACCGACTTTAAGGCTAAGTCACAAGCAGATTATGACGATCTATGGATCGTTCCATTCCCAGAAATCAATCCAGAGCACGGTATTGACTCAATCGATGCACCTCTTGACGGTATTTCAGTGGCCAAAAACGGAAAGAACCCAGAAGGCGGTGCAGATCTTGCACAGTTCTGGGGATCAAAGGAAGGTATCGATGCAGCAGTTGCTGCTGGAGATACAAATATTTACATCAGTAGCGATTTCGATACAACTTCTTATGATGCATTCAACAAGCAGAAGCTTGCAGTTCTTGGTGCAGCTAAGAATATCGGCTTCTTCCTAGACCGCGATACTCGCGGTGACTTTGCTGGTCCAGTTGTTGGTCCAGCAATTCAGAGTTTCCTTAAGAATCCAAAAGATCTAACAAAGATTCTTGATAATACTCAAGCACAATGGGATGCGCTACCTGCACTTTAATTCGTTTTAATTAACGACTTAGACTAAGGTTAAGAAATGAAAACGGCGGCTGTGAACAAAAAAGTTCGCAGCCGCCGTTCCCTTTCCCGGAATGATCGGTTGACGCTCGCTGCATTTATAGGTATCCCAACTTTGATGCAGATAATTTTCTTATGGCTACCTGCTCTAATCACAATCGTTCTTTCATTCACATATTGGAACGGCATTAATGTCAGTGACATCAAGTGGGCTGGTCTTGCCAACTACAAAAACATATTTTTTGGTACACCAGTCTTTTATGATGCTTTAAAAAACAACATCATTTGGTTGTTATGGTTTACATTTCTTGCGACACCTCTTGGAATTTTGTTGGCTTACCAAATTGATCGCAAAATCAAAGGTCATAAGATTTATGAAACCATTTTCTACATTCCTGTAGTTCTTTCATTAGCAATTATCGGAATTATCTGGAACTTCATGCTCCAGCCTGGTGGCTTCGTGCAAGGTGTGATGGGTAGAGATATTGGGAACGCTGTTTCAATCTGGGGTAACTACAGCATTAATACCTATGTGATTATGGGCGTTGCCTCATGGCGCCACATCGGTTACATCATGTTGCTTTACTTAGCTGGCTTAAAGTCGGTAGATCCTTCCCTTCGTGAGGCATCTGCAATCGATGGCGCAACTGAGTGGCAGACCTTTAGAAAGATTGTCTTACCAACGATGCGGCCAGTGAACATTATTATTGTTGTTATTACGATTATCGAATCTCTGCGTGCTTTCGACCTTGTTTACATCATTTATGGCACCAGTACGGCATGGCCATTGCTCAATATTTTGGTCTTTCAGAACTTTGCAGGACAGGGCATTTCCATGAAGGGTGCGGCGTATGCCGTGATCCTCCTGGTGCTGTGCATTGGGCCAATCCTGCTCTACCTCCGCAATGTTTTTAAGGAGGACCTCAAGTGAGTACCACTATCGTCCAAAATAAAGAGTATAGGAATAAGCAAAAAAGAAAAGATAACTTTATTTCTGCTTTCATTGGCTTCTTCGCTTTTGTTTGGATCTTTCCAATCCTCTGGACAGTGTGGACGTCATTACGTCCCTATAACGACATTATTTCCTATGGCGTATTTTCTTGGCCAAGGCATTTAAATCTAAATAATTACTTCCACGCTTTCCAAGTAATGGGATTAACTCATTACTTCTTAAATACCTTGTATGTGACCGTGCCTGCAGTTGTTCTAACTTTGTTCTTAGGTTCACTCATCGCCTTCGTAGTCTCACGTTACTCATTTAGATTCAATCTCAGTCTTTTGCTTCTTTTTACAGCTGGCAACATGTTGCCGATTGTTT
The DNA here is from genome assembly GCA_007279945.1 of Streptomycetaceae bacterium. GTDB lineage: Bacteria > Actinomycetota > Actinomycetes > Nanopelagicales > Nanopelagicaceae > Planktophila. The sequence continues at coordinate 21,716 of QYPG01000011.1, forward strand.
TGACATACATTCCAGTTTTCTGGCTCTACATCAAAATCGGTGATCTTTTTGGTAACCGTTCATTGTTGTATAACAACTATCTTGGAATCGTTCTTGTACACGTAGCCTTCCAAGTTGGTTTTGCTACTTTCGTTCTCTCTTCATACATGAAGACTGTTCCCAAGGAAATTTCTGAGTCAGCAATCATTGATGGCTGCTCAGTATTTAGACATTATTGGAACGTTATGTTGCCGTTGCTTCGCCCACCTCTAGCAGCCCTTGGTGTGTTAATGAGTTGCTGGATTTACAACGACTTTTTCTGGGCCTTAATTTTGATGTCTCAAGATTCTAAGCGTCCAGTCACTTCAGCTCTGCGCCAACTTCAGGGTCAGTATGTGACTGACTTTAACTTGCTAGCTGCAGGTGCCAGCATTGTTGCTGCGCCAACCATTATTCTTTTCCTAGTTCTGCGCAAGCAGTTTGTTTCAGGGTTAACTCTAGGCTCAACTAAGGGATAAAAAATGAAGGCGATACAAATAACCGCATTCGGTGGTCCAGACTCTATGCACCTAGTCGAGCTTGTAGACCCAGTTGCGAGCGAGGGTCTTGAGGTTATCGATGTAACTGCTATTGGAATTAATTATGCAGATACGCACCAAACTGAAAACTCTTATTTATCTCCTCAGACTCTTCCATTAGTACCAGGAATTGAAGTAGTCGGTACAACAACCACAGGTCGTCGGGTGTTAACACCTGTTGCAAGTGGGGGATATGCCGAAAAAGCTTTAGCGTATTCAGCGGCGATGATTGATATCCCTGAAGGTGTTACTGATTCACAAGCGTTATGCATGTTAGTTCAAGGCTCAACTGCATGGCATATTTTAAAAACTGTTGGACATGTTAAGCCAGGTGAGAGCGTTGTGATTCACGCAGCTGCCGGTGGTGTTGGAACGATTGCAATTCAACTTGCAAAGATGTGGGGCGCAAAAGTTATTGCAGTTGCTTCGACACAAGAAAAACGCGAACTAGCAACGTCATTAGGTGCTGACATTGTTGTAGATGCAACAGTTGCAGATTTAGCTGGCGCTATTAAAACCGCAAATGGTGGTAAGCGCGTAGATTTAGTTTTAGAGATGGTCGGCGGCACAACTTTCGATCAGAGTTTGGACGTACTGGCTCCATTTGGTCGTTTAATTACATATGGAATGGCATCACGTGCGGCACCAACACCTATTCATCCAGGTTCGTTAATGGGTGGCTCTAAAACAATTACAGGTTTTTGGCTTTCTCACTGCTTCGGTAACAAAGAGTTAATGAACGATGTCATTGAAGAACTCTTTGATTTAGTTAAATCTGGAAAGCTGCATCCAGTTGTCGGAACGAACTTTCCTTTGAGTCAGGCGGTGCAAGCCCACCAGGCGATGCTGGCCCGCACAACAACGGGGAAAATAACCCTCATTCCTGGCCAATAACACTAGGGATTTTTCGAAAGAGCGCACCTGCCTGTACGCTGAAGCATTCGATCAGCGCCCCCCTAGCTCAGTTGGTAGAGCGTTTCCATGGTAAGGAAAAGGTCACCGGTCCGATTCCGGTGGGGGGCTCGAAAGAGCTCCTTCACTAGACGGGGATCTTTTCAAAGCACACCCCTGGCGGGGTAGCTCAGCTTGGTAGAGCAAGCGGCTCATAATCGCTGTGTCGTGGGTTCAAATCCCGCTCCCGCTACTAGTTCCACCCGCGCGAATTTCGCGCATTGAGAGGCCTCGGGTAACCTAAGCCCCTCGGTAACCAATGAAGGAGTAAGACCATGGCAAGTAAGAGCGCGGACGTACGTCCAAAGATCACCATGGCCTGCGTTGATTGCAAAGAGCGCAACTACATCACCAAGA
>QYPG01000048.1 GCA_007279945.1 Streptomycetaceae bacterium
TAATCCAAAGTTATTCAACTTAATTCAAGAAGTAACTATTGCTAGTGGTTTACCAATGCCAAAAGTTGCAATCGTTGTCGATAGCGCACCCAATGCATTTGCAACGGGAAGAAATCCAGAACATGCTCTTATCGCCTTTACGACAGGGATTTTAGATGCCATGGATCGTGATCAACTGCAGGGGGTAATCGCACACGAGTTAGCTCACGTTGCTAACCGTGACACTTTAGTATCGGCAGTTGCTGCGACAACCGCCGGTGCCATTGCAATCCTCAGCGATATGTTGACACGCATGATGTGGTTCGGCGGTGGACGTGACCGCAACCGCGAAGGCAATGGCAATCCGATCGCCCTTATATTTTCACTCCTTATTCTTATTCTTGCGCCCCTTGCTGCGATGCTGCTGCGCTCTGCGATTTCTCGTAAGCGCGAATCGTTAGCCGATGCCACCGCTGTAGCTTTTACGCGCAACCCCGCGGGGTTGCGAAGTGCGCTAGAGGTTTTAGCTTCTGATTCAACGGTTGTACAACAAAAGTCAACTTCGGTTGCTCATATTTGGATTGAATCTCCACTTGATGGAACCTCGGTATCGAAGTTATTTTCTACCCACCCACCGATTGCCGAACGCATCGCTGTATTGAAAGCGATGGAATCGCTTAACTAAACAGTTGGTGTACTTGGAAAAAAGAGCGTAAAAGTAGCGCCTTCTCCTGGCTTTGATACAACTCCTACTTTCCCGCCATGTGCCTGCATAACAGCATCAACAATGGAAAGACCTAAACCGCTACCTTCACTGCTATGTCGTTGGCGGGATGGATCGGCGCGGAAGAATCGTTCGAAGATCTTCTTTTGATCATCCTCACTTAAACCTGGACCATTATCGGAAACGGTTACATAAATTCCATCAACTTCTGCATGCGCATCAATTGTTATCGCGGTCCCAGCAGGTGTATGTGTGCGGGCATTTGCCAGTAGGTTTGTAAAGACTTGATAAATTCGATCTGAATCACCGAGGGTGTAGAGCTCCTTGGGCATAGTTGCCGTTATCGGGTGATCTGGGCCAGCTGCCGAGGCAGATGCAACAGTGTCTTCAATAACGTGGGTGAGATCAACTGGCTTTAGCTCCATCTGACGCGATTGATCGAGACGGGCCAACAGCAACAGATCTTCAACGAGGGCACCCATGCGAATAGATTCTTTCTCAATTCGGCTGATGAGCTCTTTCGTCTTTCGGCCTTCGGGGACTGCGCCCTGGCGGTGAAGTTCGGCAAAGCCACGAATCGCCGTTAACGGTGTGCGAAGCTCATGACTTGCATCGGCAACAAAGCGACGGAGTTTATCTTCGCTCTCAGTTCGAACGGCAAATGACTCTTCAATATGTCCAAGCATCGTGTTGAGTGAGGTACTTAAACGCCCAACTTCAGTATTAGGTTCAAAATTCTCAAGACGGGCAGATAAATCTCCGCCAGCAATTTTCTGTGCCGTTTCTTCTACTGATTTAAGTGGCTTCATACTCAGTTTAATAACTTGACGCGCCGCAAAAGCGATGAGCAACAAAACTATAAATCCAATAAACAAAAATACGCGCCCGATACGCTGCGTTGTCTTGTCAAAATCAGCTAAGGACTGCGCAACAATTACACTTCCTGTTGCCGATGGTAAAACTTGCGTGATGACTCGAAAGTCAGCTCCAGGGGCTTGGATAGTAAAGGGTTTATTGCCAAAGGCAGCGACTTGTGTGGGCAGTAGGCCGGTCACAAAGTCAGTGATTTTATTGGCGTTTAAGTCCCCACCGATACCACCAATTAAATTACCAAATGGATCTAGAACAGTCACCGAAATGCTTGTGGGTACGCGATTCAGCGGTGTCACCGGTGCAGTTGCAGCGCGGGATGTAACCTCTTCAGTTTCAGTATGACGTGGGTTTGTTTCATCATCATTAACAATTCCTGCTTGATTTACGCGAGAAGTTGTTCCACCGATCACGCTTTTTAATTGATCATCCACTTGACCAATAAGATAGTTTTTTAGTGCACTTTGTGCGGCTACTCCCGCGCCAATAAATCCGATCGCAGAAAGCAAAAGTACGCCTACCGTTAAACGGTTACGTAGAGACCAGTTGCGAAGCGGTGATTTCATTTCTATTTAGGCGGCATCCGTAGTCGATAACCAACGCCACGAACTGTATGGATTAGCGGTGGGTCAAAACAGTCAATTTTTTTGCGAAGATATGAAACATATGTTTCAACGATTCCTGCATCTCCACGGAAGTCGTACTGCCACACATGATCTAAAATCTGTGATTTAGAAACAACACGATCGGCATTGATAATTAAATATCGAATCAATGCAAACTCGGTTGGAGAAAGCTCTAAAAGATTTCCAGCCCGGCGAACTTCATGTGTTGCTTCATCAAGTTCCAGATCAGCAAAACGCATCTTTTCATCATCAATCTCAATCTCAGTAACACCGGTGCGTCGAAGCAGTGCACGCAAACGTGCGACTAGCTCTTCAAGTGAAAATGGCTTAGTCATATAATCATCGCCACCGAGAGTTAACCCTTTGACTTTATCTTCCATGCCATCTTTTGCCGTTAAGAAAAGAACACCAGTCGAAACACCTTCATTGCGAATCGCTTTACAGACTTCAAATCCATCTAGATCGGGCAACATGACATCTAGAACCATGGCGTGTGGGCGAAACTCCTCGGCCATTGCCAGAGCTTGGGCGCCGTTGGCTGCCGTGCGTACATCAAAGCCAACAAAGCGAAGGCTGGTTGAGATCAGTTCACTGATACTGGATTCATCGTCAACGACGAGAATGCGCTGCATGGTCTTTTCGGCGGTTGTAGTCATGGCAACACAATGCTCCCACGAACTGGGAGTTTCCTGAGAAAGAACGTAGTTTTAGCCCTTAACTGAGCGCAAGAGAATCTGGGCGACGTCTAAGACCTCAACATCAGATGCTCGCGCCGTCATTCCATCGGTAGTCATGACTCGGCAGAAAGGACAGGCAACAGCCAGCTCTGTGACACCCGTAGCGATAGCTTCATCGACACGGTTGAGGTTGATCTGCGTGCCAAGTTTTTCTTCCATCCACATTCGACCGCCACCTGCGCCGCAACAGAACGAGCGCTCTTTATTGCGCGGCATCTCAGTAATTTCTGCGCCAGTTGCTTCTAGTATTTCTCGAGGTGGTTGATAAATCTCATTGTGACGACCCAAATAACAAGGATCGTGATAGGTCATAGCTGTGTGACTCATCTTTATTGGAAGCAGTCTCTTTTCGCGAACTAATTGATTGAGCAGTTGAGTGTGGTGAAGCATCTCTAACTCAAAACCACTTTGCGCATAGTCACGGCCAATAGTCGTAAAGCAATGTGGGCAGGTAACGACAACTTTCTTAGTTCCCTTAGTGCGTCCTTCAAAAACTTCCTTGAAAGTTTCGATGTTTTCTGCCGCCAAGATTTGATACAAAAATTCATTTCCGGCACGGCGAGCAGGGTCTCCTGTACACGTTTCTTTTTTACCTAGGACTGCAAAATTAACGCCGGCCATGTACAAAAGCTCGGCAACGGCTTTGGTTGTTTTCTTTGCACGCTCGTCGTATGCGCCGGCACAACCTACCCAGAATAAGTATTCAACTTCCTCCGGCAGGGTTCCTTCAACAACCCGAATTGGGAAATCACATTCGGCAATCCAGGCTTCACGGTCATTTCTATTTGCACCCCATGGATTACCCGTTTGCTCTAAGTTACGGAAAGTTCCGCCAAGTTCACTTGGAAAGTTTGACTCAACTAAAACTTGAAAACGGCGCATATTAACAATGTGATCAATATGTTCGATATCGATCGGGCACTCATTGACACAAGCACCACAAGTTGTACATGACCACAAAACATCGAGTGAAATTGGGGCTCCTTCGCCCGCCATAGCTTCAGTTTCGACGGTTTTAGCAAAGGCGTGATCGCGCATAGCCATGATTAAAAGCTTGGGTGAGAGTGGTTTATCAGTGTGCCAAGCAGGGCACTGCGATTGGCAGCGTCCGCATTCAGTACACGAGGTCATATCCAACAGACCCTTCCACGTAATGTCGGCGCGAGTACCTAAACCAAACACGTCATCATCTTTTGGATCTTCAAAGTTAATAACTTCACCGTGTGACAACATTGCAGGCAATGGACCAAGTGAAGATTTACCATCGGCGTTACGCCGGAAGAAAATATTGAATGGTGCTAAGAAGCGGTGCCAAGCAACACCCATTGTTAAATTGCTTGCAATAACAATGAACCACGCCATCGAAACAACTATCTTAAGCATCGCGATCAATTGAACTGTTGAGTTTAATTGACCAAGCGTCCAAGCTTTCAAATGCGATGCGATAAACCACGTAGTTACATAGTGGCGATTCCATTTAACTTCATCTGATAACGCACCTTCAAGCCCGCGCAGAGAGATAACACAAAAAACGATAACGAGAATGGTGGCTTCAACATAATACGCCTTGCGCATTCCTGATCCATAAAAACGAGATGCCCGTCCCTTTCGACTTAAACGAGTTACTTGACGGATACCAATTAATGTAACGATGCTGATTCCAGTTGCCCACCCAATAAGCTCAGTGAAATATTCAAAAGGCCATAAGTGGCCAATCACCGGCAGCGCAAACTCTGGATTAATTAATTGACCATAAGCAGTAACTAGAGTCCCGAATAAAACAACGAATCCGACCATAACAAACCAGTGAGCAAAACCAACGACAGTAAAATTAAACATCTTGGTGTGGCCAACAATTTCACCTAACGCCATACGCAAACGCTTGCCACGATCGTTGATACGGGTTGGATCTGGCTGACCTTTTTTATAGATACCGATGAGCTGGCGGGTGCGCACCACCATGAGGGTTAAGGCTGCGATCGTGATGCCGTAGGCGATAACTACATATGTCAGGTTCATGGCCATAGGTTAGGGAATAAACCCCCGCCAAGCACGGTTCCCTGAGTAGCAAACCTGAGTCGCTTCGACTCAACCTTTTGGGTAGTATGGGCTCAGGTTTCAAGCAGGCCTCGACCCTATCCCAGGCTCGAGTGAGATAAAAGGAGCGTTAAATCATGGCTAGAGCAGTTGGAATCGACCTCGGAACGACAAATAGTTGCGTATCGGTCCTAGAAGGTGGCGAAGCCACCGTAATCGCTAACGCCGAAGGTGCCCGCACGACCCCGTCGATCGTCGCCTTCGCAAAAAACGGTGAGGTCCTCGTCGGTGAGGTAGCTAAGCGTCAATCTGTCACTAACGTAGATCGCACGATCCGTTCAGTGAAGCGCCACATGGGCACAGACTGGTCCATCGATATCGATGGTAAGAAGTACACGTCACAAGAAATTTCAGCGCGAGTTTTGCAAAAGCTCAAGCGCGATGCCGAGTCTTATCTGGGTGAAACTGTTACCGATGCAGTTATTACCGTCCCTGCATACTTTAATGATGCACAGCGTCAAGCAACTAAAGAGGCTGGCGAAATTGCCGGACTTAATGTTTTGCGAATCATCAACGAGCCGACTGCTGCTGCGCTCGCATACGGTTTAGATAAAGCTGATCAAGAGCAGACGATTCTTGTTTTTGACTTAGGTGGTGGAACATTTGACGTATCACTTCTTGAAATCGGTGATGGTGTTGTTGAAGTTAAAGCAACTAACGGCGATAACCACTTAGGTGGCGACGACTGGGATCAAGTACTTGTTGACTTCCTTGTTCAGAACTTTGGTTCACAAAATGGAATCGATTTAACTAAAGATAAGATGGCGATGCAACGTATTCGTGAAGCCGCTGAAAAAGCTAAGATCGAACTCTCATCTTCACAATCTGCATCAATCAACTTGCCTTACATAACAGTAGATGCTGAAAAAAATCCACTCTTCATGGATGAGACAATTACTCGCGCACAGTTCCAACAGTTAACTGGCGCACTACTTGATCGTTGCAAGAAGCCTTTCCAGGCAGTTCTAAAAGATGCTGGAATTCCAATCAGCAAGATTCAAAGCGTTGTACTTGTTGGCGGATCAACTCGCATGCCCGCAGTTGTAGATCTTGTTAAAGAGCTCACTGGCGGGAAAGAGCCAAATAAGGGCGTAAACCCGGATGAAGTTGTAGCTGTTGGTGCATCTCTACAAGCCGGCGTTTTAAAGGGCGAAGTTAAAGATGTTCTTCTTCTCGATGTCACACCCCTTTCTCTTGGCATTGAAACTAAGGGTGGAGTAATGACGCGTTTAATTGAGCGCAACACAACAATTCCTACAAAGCGCAGCGAAGTATTTACAACTGCCGATGACAATCAACCAGCAGTGCAGATTCAGGCATATCAAGGTGAGCGCGAAATGGCGGCTTATAACAAGAAGCTCGGCATGTTCGAACTCACCGGTCTACCACCTGCTCCACGTGGAGTTCCTCAGATTGAAGTTACTTTCGATATCGACGCTAACGGAATCGTTCATGTATCGGCGAAGGATCTTGGTACCGGTAAAGAACAGAGTATGACCATCACTGGTGGATCAGCACTTTCTAAAGATGAGATTAATCGCATGATGGAAGAAGCTGAATCACACGCTGAAGAAGATCGTCAGCGCAAAGAAGAGGCCGAGACTCGCAATGCTGGAGATTCGCTTCTTTACTCAACACAAAAGTTCATTAAGGATAATGAAGAAAAACTTAGTGAAGGTGAAGCGTTAGAGAAGAAGACCGAGACTGAAGCTGCACTTGCCGAACTTCAGACCGCACTTGGTGGTTCTAACTTTGAGATGATTAAGAGTGCAACCGAAAAGGTCGCAACTGTTAGTCAAGCACTGGGTGCTGCACTGTATGCAAATGCTGCAGCTGCTGGTGAAGGCGCATCAGATTCAACACCACATGAAGATGGCGTTGAAGACGCTGAAGTCATCGAAGAGCAAGCCTAATGACCGAAGAAAGTTCGGTTGAAGAACTAGTAATTGACGACGTAGTACCGGATCAAGTAATTGATCCGGTAGCTACATTAACCAATGATTTACAGCGACTTCAGGCCGAATATGCCAACTATCGAAAGCGCGTAGAGCGCGATCGTTCAGTTGCGCATGAAATGGCTATCGGGGCGGTGCTCACCGAACTTCTAGCGCTTCTAGATGATATTGATCGAGCCGAATCACACGGTGAATTAACAGGCGGCTTTAAAGCTGTAGCCGATCAGCTGAACTCAATTACATCGCGCATTGGTCTGGAAAAATACGGTACTGAAGGCGGAGCCTTTGATCCGCAGATTCATGAAGCGCTAATGCACGATACGTCAGCCGAAGTTGCCGTACCGACGGCATCAAAGATTCTGCAACCAGGCTATAAATACAAAGAGCGCATTTTGCGTCCGGCTCGCGTAGCAGTAACAGATCCAGTAGGAGAGTAATTCCTTATGGCCGCCAAAGATTTATATGAAAAAGATTTCTATAAAGTCCTTGGCGCATCGAACTCTGATGATCAGGCGGCCATAAAACGTAAATATCGCGCCTTAGTTAAAGACTTACATCCAGACACACAACATGGCGATGCTTCTAAAGAGGAAAAGTTCAAAGCGGTATCCGAGGCCTACGAAATTCTCTCTGACGCTAAAAAGCGTGCCGAGTACGACGAAGCCAGATCCCTATATGAGCGTGGAGGTTTTCGCGCACCAATGGGTGGCGGGCAACCAGGCGGGGATTTTAATGACATGTTCGGCGGCGGAAATCCTCAAGATATCTTTGCAAATCTATTCGGGGGCGGACGTCGCGGCCCACGTAAAGGCCAGGATTTACAGACTGAGGCCACCATTACTTTTCGTGAATCTATCGTTGGAACAACATTAGATTTGCGTCTTGCAACCGATCGTGGGGCCGCACAAAATATTACTGCGCGTGTACCTGCAGGTGTCAATGACGGCGCCAAGATTCGCGTTAAAGGCAAAGGTGCCCCCGGAGAAGCTGGCCCGGGTGATTTATTTATTCTTTTACATGTGAAGCCCCACCCAGTCTTTGGGCGCAAAGGCGAGAATTTAACGATGACATTGCCAATTACTTTTAGTGAGGCAGCGCTGGGTGCAGACATTAAGTTTCCAACATTAAGTGGAGATGATGTAACCGTACGTATCGCACCTGGAACATCTAACGGCCGCACATTACGCGTTAAAGGCCGAGGCGTGACCAAGGGCTCTACAACTGGTGATTTACTTGTTAGTGTTGACGTACAAGTACCACAACGCGTGGATGGCAAAGCACTTGAAGCGCTGAAAGTATTTGCAGAAGAGACGGCCCATGAAAATGTTCGAGCCGACTTAATACTTAAGGCCAAAATATGAGCGATGAGTTAAAGAACGAACAGCCATCAGATGATGCTGCGGTTTATGTCATTTCTGTCGCTGCAGAAATCTCTGGACTACACCCACAGACATTGCGCCAATACGATCGCTTAGGTTTAGTTTCTCCCAACCGTACAGAAGGTCGCAATCGCAGATATTCATTACGCGACATTGCATTATTGCGCGCTGTACAAAAACTTGTTGGCGAAGGAATTAATCACGCCGGGATTAAGCGGATTATCGAACTGGAATCTGCGATGGCCAATATGGCAATTGAAGTGGCCCAGCTACGAATTGAAGTTGATGCACTTGTTGATGCAAATCCACCTAAAGGCTTAATGCGTCGCAGCAGAAGTGAAGTAATTGTCTATAAAGAAGGTAACTAAACCTTAGTTAAGAAATCTGTGCGGCCGGCCCATTTACCAAGTGTTTGTTCGGGTGGAGATTTCAAAACTGACTCCAATAACGTCGCATAGACATCTCTGAAGTCGGTTGTGACCGCTAAATCACCGTCGATTAACTTAGATAGCGATGGTTGGTCCCCATAAAAACCACCCTTAACTTTTTCTCCAATAATAAACATTGGCCCAGACGTGCCATGGTCTGTCCCTTGAGATGCATTTCCTTTTACACGGCGACCGAATTCGCTGTAGACCATCACAGTTACATCATTGGCGCGCGTTGTTGATTTCAACTGGCTCATAAAACGAGTGAGCGATGCCGATACAACTCCTAAGAGTTGGGCTTGAGCATTTGCCTCATTGGCATGCGTATCAAACCCACCTAATGAGACCGACCAAACTTTTGTAGGACTTCCCGCCGAAATTAACTTTGCAACTACATCTAACTGCTGCGACAAGTTGCTATCTCCTCCAGCACTGCCGCCATTAACCGTTGGAAGATCAGTCGCAACCGGTGCAGGCATCTTCAATATCGGTTGAACAGTTGTTGATAGATTGAAAAGATTGCGCATCGATGTAGCTGCCGCGGCCATTAACTTAGAATCTATACGCGAGACTTTAGATAATTGAATACATTGGGTTGCAAGCGCTCCCTTGGGAATTACTAAACCACCTAATGGAAGAGCTGAGCCAGAGATTTTTGTACCCGCAAGCATCGGCGGCAGTACAGAACCTAGAGAAATTGCCAACATCGGGTCTTCGGGTTGTGAATCTAACCACCGGCCTAACCAACCGCTGTTTATCTGTCGTTCGGGTGATGCGGTCTGCCACTTTGCCATCGATGAAAAATGTGAGTGATCAGGCTTTGGGTAACCTACACCGCGAACGATCGCTACTTTTTTCTGATCCCAAAGCCCTTTAATTCCAACCATACTTGGGTTCAAGGCTAATTCGGCATCTAAAGGCAGCGTCGTTTCGGCTTTATAGGAAATATCTGGACGTGATGAAAAGTAAATTGGATTTTTGTAAGGGATAACGGTATTTAAACCATCATTTCCACCATACAAAGTTACGACAACCAAGATGGGAGTTTCAGCGGGTAAAGGGCGAGTGATAGCGGCTTGTGCGATCTGATCTAGCGACAAGAAATTAGATGCGACACCAACGGCGGCCGCCCCTGTTGTGAGTTTTAAAAACTTGCGTCGGCTTAACGTATCCATGTGTTTCTCCTATGCACTCACGATGTAATCAGGGCTACATAAAGCAAGCAGAACAAATTGGGCAGGATCATCAATCGATGCCCGCAGTGCGTTCTGCGTGCGTGCACTCCATTCGGGGATACCTAACCAATCAGCGCTCTTTGAAACTCTGGCGGAGGGTGCAAGGTTTTTTATCACCGACTGATCACTTTGCTTAATTAACCACGTAGCAAAAGCGATTCGATACTGCGCAGTTGCAGAAGATAACCATGCCTCATCGGCTGGCCAACCGCCAACGTTTGGTGGTGAAAAAGGTACTTGACCTAGATTAGTCAGATAATTTATTAGCTGTCCGGGGGTAGATAATTTAGACGGCGTTAACTCAAGTGCACGACAGGCCGAGATGAACCATTCAACTGGAGACTTAACTATCGAATAACGATCTGCGCTGATTGCAGCGTCATTAGCAACGGCGGCTACCGCCTTCGCGATACTGCGATTAGCAAAAGCAGCTTTAGCAGAAAAATCAGCAGGCATTTCTTCGCTACTTGAAATGAAGCGGTACCAAAACCGCTCGGCAATAAACTTCGCACAGTCATCGCGACTAACAAGAAAATCTGCAAGCGAATCTCCAGTAAAAACGGCACTCGTACCTAATAAATTAACAGGCTTAGAATCCTTGCGATTTGGGTTTATCGTTACAGCGCCAGAGCTACGGTCAACTTGGTATCCAGTTAAAGCTCGAGCTATCGCCTTCACATCATCTTCGGTGTATCGATTTACACCCAAAACGAATAGCTCCATTAACTCACGCCCTAAGTTTTCATTAGGAGCTTTTACAGTGCTGTCCTGTCCATCTAACCAAAACTGTAATGCACCGTCGTTGAGCATCGCCTTAGTCATTGTGTTAAAGCTTCCAAGAGCGTTGCCACGCAGAGTTTTATTCTGATTGAACATCGGAAGCGCATAGTTCAATTTATCAATCGACGTTGCCCAGTGACCATGCCAAAACCATGTCATCCGTTCAGTTAGCCCGTGATCACTTAATGCCATGCGATCGAGCCACCACAAAACCAACTGTTGATTTTGAAAGCGCATTGCAATAGCAAATGGAACTACTTCTTTACTATTTGCTTCAGGACGTTTTCCTAAGTCGGTGATCTCAGGAACAGTAACTGCGGATGCACCTAAATCAACTTGTGGAACCGTTAATAAATTTGATCGAGTTACCTCTAGCCCATTTTTTATCGCTTGGGCATACTCCCCAGGACGCGGACCAAATGCGAAGCGATGAAACAATCGCGAAGTTTCAAGGCGAGCGATTCTCATGGCTAGAGGTTAAATGATTAATGTGAATGAAAGGGTGAATTCATATGAACCCACACGAAACCCGCAAGGTTAACCCTTTCGCTTTACAGCCTTCTTCTTGGCAGCTTTCTTGACCACACGCTTCTTGACCAGCTTTTTCTTAGCCACTTTTTTCTTGACAACCCTCTTGCGTGTCAGTGGAACTTCATCAACATCACCTAAGGTGGCAACAAACTTTTCCAACAGTGCAGCCTCTTTGCGCAGGCTGATAATCGTTTTATTGATCGCACGCTTGGTCGTAGCCGCCTTTTTAACCGGCTTTCTGGCCGCGACCTTCTTCTTTTTAGTTGCCATTGTGTTGCTTAGGCTAGCGCTTTAGAACTGTACGAGTCTAGATAGTAGGCTCGCCCGCATGAGTTCACGTGATGCGTTAAAGAATCAGATCGTCAGTAAGGCCGTTGTGCATGGCAAAGTTATTTTGTCGTCGGGCAAAGAGGCCGATTACTACGTAGATCTGCGCCGAGTTACCCTTGATCATGAAGCTGCGCCACTAGTTGGTGAAGTAATGCTCGAACTCACTAAAGATTTAGATTATGAAGCCGTTGGTGGTTTAACCCTTGGTGCAGATCCCGTTGCTACCGCGATGATGCATGTTGCTGCGGCGCAAGGTAAAAAGATTGATTCCTTTGTCGTTCGTAAAGCTGAGAAAGCACATGGCTTACAACGTCGCATTGAAGGCCCAGATGTTAAAGGTAAGCGTGTATTAGCCGTTGAAGATACATCTACAACCGGTGGCTCTGTATTAACTGCGGTGGAAGCACTCGTTGAGGCCGGAGCAATTGTTGTTGGTGTTGCAGTAATCGTTGAACGCGGCGCTGCTCCAAAGATTATTGAAGCGGGCTATGAATATCGTGCCGCGTATCAATTAGCCGATTTGGGTCTATAACACTTACTTGTGATGCTTTTTAGTTTGCCACTCTCTAAATAGTTCAATTAAAACGGGCACTAAACTGACAACAACAATGATTGCTACGACCGGTAGCAGATATTTATCTACAGAGCCTTTTAGTTTTTCGCCAAGTAGAAAACCAAGTCCAATAACAAGTTGAGTCCAAATGATTCCACCGATGAGATTCCATTTAAAAAATATTTTTGCAGGAATTCCGACGAGGCCACACATGGGATTGAGTAAAGTTCTAATAAAGGGGACAAAACGCGCCAAGATGATTGCTTTCCCCGGTCCATATTTACGTAGCCATTTTTCAGTTGCTACAACTTTTTGATGATTAAAGACGCGACCATCAGGTTTATCAAACATCGCTCGACCGTATTTATGCCCAAACCAGTGACCGACTTGAGCGCCAAGGACGGCAGCAACTGGAGCTAAGACAAATAGCGCTCCGGCCGGAAGCTGTGCTCCACCTAAGATCGCTGCGCCAGAACCGGATGCGGCAACGCCAGCCAAGAAGAGGAGTGAATCCCCCGGGAAAGCTAAACCAACGAGCAGACCTGTTTCAGCAAAGATAATTGCCAAGACCCCGATGAGGCCAAGGTTCGCGATAATTGAGTGCGCATCAAAGAGGTTCATTGCGCCAGAGGCTATCTCACGAAGGCCAAGGCGCCAAGGTTAAAGAACACATGAATGAGTTCACCTGGTTAGGGCGGAACCCCTGCCACCGCACCATTATCGGATCTACGGACACAATAGATAAGTATAAATTTGCGCTAATAGGGGTGCTGGCCTCTACACTTCACGAGTTCATCGGGTCAGTGCGACCCCTGACTCTCCAATGGAGGAGAACCTATGCAAACTTCAAGCGCGGTTTCACTCGTGCAAGTAACCGGATCAAATCTGACATATGTGTACCTTGTCCTAGCGATTTCGCTAGGCGCCTTAGGTGTTGCCTATGCACTACGCGCCCAGGTTTTGGCGGCCAGCGATGGCACCGCCAAAATGCGCGAAATCGCTGAGGCGGTCCAAGAAGGAGCGGCGGCGTTCTTATCTCGCCAGTTCCGCACACTGTCATATTTCGTAGCAATCGTCTTCGTACTTTTGTTTGCACTACCTGGCGATGCTGAAATTCGCATTGGGCGTTCAATCTTCTTCCTTATCGGTGCAGCGTTTTCTGCCCTCGTTGGTTACAACGGTATGTGGCTAGCAGTTCGCGCAAATGTTCGTGTCGCCGATGCAGCTCGTAATAAGGATGGCCAGAAGGCCGTTCAAATCGCTTTCCGTACCGGTGGCGTCGTTGGTATGACAACGGTTGGTCTTGGACTTATCGGTGCATCACTTGTTGTGATTATCTACCGCGAAAATGCACCATCTGTTCTTGAAGGCTTTGGCTTCGGCGCAGCGATGCTCGCAATGTTTATGCGCGTTGGTGGCGGAATCTTTACAAAGGCGGCCGATGTTGGAGCTGACCTTGTAGGTAAAGTTGAAAAAAATATTCCAGAAGATGACCCACGTAACGCTGCAACAATCGCCGACAACGTTGGTGACAACGTTGGTGACTGTGCCGGTATGGCCGCTGACTTATTCGAGTCATATGCCGTCACACTTGTTGCCGCTCTGATTCTTGGTAAGGCAGCGTTCGGTGATGCCGGACTTATTTATCCATTGATCGTTCCAGCAATTGGAACTGTCACGGCAGTTATCGGAATCTTCTTAACAAAGCTTCGCAGCACAGATAAGTCGGCAATGACTGCAATCAACCGCTCATTCTTTATGTCAGCGATCATTAGTGCTGGTTTAACTGCGCTCGCAACATTTACTTACTTGCCATCAGATTTCAAACTACTTACTGGACTTTCTCCAGAGGCAATTGCTGCTGCAGGTAATACAAACCCACGCGTTCTTGCAATCGGTGCAGTATTAATCGGAATCTCACTTGCAGCTGCAATTCAGGTTCTAACTGGTTACTTCACAGAGACTGGCAAGCGTCCAGTAAATGATGTTGCCGCTTCATCTGAGACAGGCGCCGCAACCGTAATTTTGGCTGGTATTTCAGTAGGTTTTGAGTCAGCTGTTTATTCAGCGATCTTGATAGCATCTGCAGTATTCGGCGCATTCTTACTCGGTGGTGGAAGCATTGTTCTTTCACTTCTAGCGATTGCTTTAGCTGGAACTGGTTTGCTTACAACAGTAGGTGTAATCGTTGCGATGGATACATTTGGTCCGATTTCAGATAACGCACAAGGTATCGCTGAAATGTCTGGCGATGTTGAGGGCGAAGGCGCAAAGATTCTTACCTCACTTGATGCAGTTGGTAACACAACTAAGGCGATCACTAAAGGAATTGCAATTGCAACCGCAGTTCTTGCAGCAACTGCGTTGTTCGGTGCATTCACTGATGCAATCAAGCAGGCCGTTGTCGATGCTGGACAAAGTGCCGCAGATCTTGCACTTCAGTATCAGGGTGTTCTCGATGTTGCTAATCCACGTAACTTGGTTGGTTTAATAATTGGTGCAGCAGTTGTGTTCTTGTTCTCAGGTCTTGCAGTCAATGCAGTATCTCGTGCAGCTGGCGCAGTTGTTGTTGAAGTTCGCAAGCAGTTCATTGAGCATCCAGGAATTATGAAGGGTACTGAAAAGCCTGACTACGGTCGCGTTGTTGATATCTGTACTCGCGATTCACTCCGTGAACTTGCAACACCTGGTTTGCTAGCAGTTATGGCACCTATCGCAGTTGGCTTCGGTCTAGGTGTTGGTGCACTTGGTGCATACCTTGCCGGTGCAATCGGCACCGGAACTTTGATGGCTGTATTTCTTTCTAACTCAGGTGGAGCGTGGGATAACGCAAAGAAGATGGTTGAAGATGGACATCATGGTGGAAAAAACAGTGATGCACACGCTGCAACAATCATTGGCGACACTGTCGGAGATCCATTCAAAGACACAGCCGGCCCTGCGATTAACCCTTTAATTAAGGTTATGAACTTAGTTGGCCTCTTAATTACTCCAGCAATCGTTTCTCTAGCCCTTGGTGGAAGCACAACAACCAGTACTTTGATCGGCGTGGGCGCGACCCTTGTCATCATCGCTGCGTTGATTCGCAACCGCCGTCAAGCAACTGCGATTTTGAACTAATTTAGTTCGCACACTTCCCCCTATGGCTAAAGCGAAAACTGACCTGATCAAGCTGGTGATCGTTGAATCACCAGCCAAGGCCAGGAAGATTGGCGGCTACCTCGGCGACGGTTACGTTGTCGAGGCTAGCGTCGGTCATATTCGCGACCTTCCTCAGCGCGCAGCTGATATTCCAAAAGAGTACAAAAAAATTGCCTGGGCCAAAGAGGGCGTAGATATCGAAAATGACTTCGCGCCCTTATATGTCATCAACCCCGACAAGCGCGCAAAAGTGGCCGAACTACAGGCCTTGATGAAAAACGCCGAAGAGTTGATTCTGGCAACAGATGAAGACCGCGAAGGTGAAGCGATTGCCTGGCACTTAGTAGAGGTTCTGCAACCAAAAGTTCCTATTAAGCGAATGGTCTTTAACGAGATTACTAAAGAGGCGATTTTAGAAGCGGTAGAAAATACGCGCGACTTGGATTACCACTTAATTGATGCACAAGAAACCCGTCGTGTTCTCGATCGTTTATTTGGGTATCGCTTATCTCCAGTTTTGTGGAAAAAAGTTATGCCACGTATCTCAGCCGGCCGCGTGCAATCAGTTGCTACACGTTTGATCGTTGAAAAAGAGCGCGAACGTATGGCCTTTATTTCATCGGCCTGGTGGGATTTAGCTGCAGTGACAGCCTTGGGCTTTAACGCACGCCTGCTTGAGGTTGAAGGCAAGCGCGTTGCAGCAACAAGTGACTTTGGCGCCGACGGTGCAGTAAAAGAAAAGTCTCTAGCCAATATTCTTCTGCTAGATGAAGCCGGCGCACGCGGTTTAGTGGAAAGCTTAAAAGCCACACCATTAACTGTTAAGTCGATGGAGGAAAGCCCACGGACCGAGCGTCCAAAACCACCATTTACAACTTCGACGGTGCAGCAAGATGCAGGCAGTCGACTTGGATGGGGCGCACAGATCACAATGCGTATTGCGCAGCGTTTATACGAAAATGGATACATCACCTATATGCGTACCGATAGCGTTAACTTATCTGCACAAGCAATTGATGCTGCGCGCAAGGCTGCAAAGTCTTTATACGGCGCCGATCACGTTGCCGATGCACCGCGAACATATCTTGGTAAAACAAAGAATGCACAAGAGGCACACGAAGCGATTCGTCCAGCTGGTGAAAGCTTTAAGACTCCAGGTGAACTTGCACCAGAGCTTTCACGCGATGAGTTTGCCCTATATGACTTAATTTGGAAGCGCACCGTGGCATCTCAAATGGCCGATGCCAAGAAGTTGCAGATGCGCGTTGACTTTGATGCACAAACAAATGATGGCAAGGCAACGATTTTCCGCGCTAATGGTTCGGTCATTACTTTCCCTGGCTTCCTTGCCGCCTACGATGAGATTGTTACCGACGATAACAAGGATGAAGAGACCGAAGACAAGCGCTTACCAGCGATGACTCTGGGCCAATCAGTTAAAGTCAATGAATACACATGTGAAGGCCATGAGACCAAGCCACCTGCTCGTTATACCGAGCCAACGTTGGTCAAGAAGTTAGAAGAGCTCGGCATTGGCCGACCATCAACATTTGCATCAATTATTCAAACGATTCAAGATCGCGGCTATGTGTATAAGCGCGGCCGTGCGTTGGTGCCAACTTTCCTGGCCTTTTCAGTAACTGGCCTGCTTGAAACTCACTTTACGAAGTTGGTTGATTACGAATTCACCGCCAGTATGGAAGAAGATCTAGACAAGATCGCCGCCGGTGAAGCCGGACGTGTGGATTGGCTGCGTGATTTCTTCTATGGCGTCGATGGTCAGCCTGGACTTAACGAATTATCAGCCGATCTTGGTGTTATCGATGCACGTGCAACTAACACCATGAACTTATCGGACACAATTGAAATCCGTGTTGGTCGCTATGGCGCTTATTTACAACAAAATCTGCCCGATGAAGAGCGCAAGCTCGCAAATATTCCAGAGTCACTTGCACCTGACGAGCTAACGTTAGCTAAGGCAATTGAACTATTAGAGGCACCTTCGGGTGAGCGCGAACTTGGAATCGATCCAGCAACTAATTTGCCAATCATTGCTAAGAGTGGGCGCTTTGGTCCATACATCACCGAAGTTCTTCCAGTTGTTGAACCAGAGCTGACTGCGTCAGGTAAGAAGAAGCGCAAGAAGGCTGATGCACCAAAAGCTAAGACGGCATCACTTCTTTCAACTATGACGTTAGATACCGTTACATACGAAGATGCACTTCGTTTGCTTTCGCTTCCACGCACGCTGGGTACAAACACTTCTGGCGATTACATCACAATTCAAAACGGTCGCTATGGTCCATATCTAAAAGCAGGTCTTGATAGTCGAACACTAACATCTGAGGATCAGCTATTTTCATTGACGTTAGATGAAGCACTCGAGATTTATTCAAAGCCAAAAGAGCGTCGTCGTGGTGTTGCTAAGCCACCAGTTAAAGAGCTCGGCGTTGATCCAACTACTGAAAAGCCATTGATTATCAAAGATGGTCGCTTCGGAATGTATGTCACCGATGGCGAAACAAATGCAACGCTTCGCCGTGGTGATACTGCGGAAGGTATGACGTTAGAGCGCGGATTAGAGTTACTTGCAGGCCGCCGTGCGTGGGAGGCCGAGAATGGACCTTCACCGAAGAAGGCGCGTAAGAAGGCTGCAGCTAAGCCAAAGAAGAGCGACACTGCGCCAACGTTGACTAAAAATGTAGTGAAAAAGGGAACTGCCAAGAAGACGGCAAAGAAGACTGCAACAGGCAAAGCAAAAAAGAAAGCCGAGTAACTCTTATTTAACTCCAGGGGATAAAACTTTTAAACCCATGGCCAGTGATGCTTTGGCCATATCTTTATCATAAGTAATTATGCCTTCAATATCGTTTTTTAAAGTTAGCGCACTTGCTAAATGGATTGAATCTAAAGTTCGTAAAGTGATAAATGGTGGCATACCTTCAGCGGTGGTCATGACAGCATTATCAATCGAAAGCATTTCGATCTCAGCTAAAACCGAATAGGCTGCTTCAAGTGATTCGTTGGCATGAATCTTAATTGTTCGTAAAACCTCGACTCTTGATAAATTTGAAGAGATAATTCTTTTAGGTAGTGCGGCAACAAGTGCTTTAGACTCGTTTTCTAATCTAATCAATTTAATAATCGCAGAACTATCGATGTACCACCTCAAAATCGTGCCGTCCTGCGTTCTTCGATAAGGATGTCAGAAAGTTGTTTCCCCTTTACTGCTTTCCCTTTAGGCACTGTAAATACATGCTCAGGATTGCGGGCAGCAGTTATTCGACCGGCCTCAAGCAATTCTTCGTAAAAAGAAGTTGTGAGAGGTGTCAGACGAGCAACAGGTACACCGTGTTCGGTGATCTCAATAGTGGCACCATCTTTAACTAGATCTAAAACCTGAGAAGCAGATTGTCGTAATTCACGAACGCCAATTTTTTTCGGTGCTGTTGTCATGTGGCCACAGTAGCACAATAGGTTAAATGTGCTACACCTAATATTTCCTTTAAAACTGAGCTCAATAGCCTCCCTTGGGCGGCGAAGGTCGCCCCGATAGACTCACGCCATGTCTAGAACGCTGCCAACCCCTGCTGCTCCGGCACAGGATGAGACTCGTGGAGTTCTAGCGATTCGCCCCTTTAGAAAACTATGGAACTCCATGGTCTTCTCCTCATTGGGCGACTGGTTAGGTTTATTGGCAACTACTGCTCTGGCACAACAACTCTCAGGTGGCGACTATGCAACTGCTAACTACGCTATCGCTGGTGTTTTCATCGCACGTTTATTGCCTGCGGTTTTCTTAGGCCCAATTGCTGGAGTAATTGCCGATCGCTTTGATAGACGCAAGTTGATGGTTACCTGCGATATTTTACGAACGGGTTTATATATTTCGATCCCTATCGCACATAATTATTTCTGGCTATACACCGCGACAATTTTAGTCGAGTGCGTAACTCTTTTCTGGTCACCAGCTAAAGAGGCATCGGTACCAAACTTGGTTCCGCGTGAAAAGTTAGAGTCAGCCAATCAAGTTTCACTTCTTGCTGCATATGGAACCGCACCGATTGCCGCTTTACTCTTTACTTTCCTATCGTTGTTTACCAGCGCCTTCGTTGCAGTTATTCCAGGTTTTAGTGCAACTGCCGTTGATGTTGCTCTGTATGTAAACGCCGCCAGCTTTGCCTTCGCTGCATTTACGATTTTTAATCTGCACGAAATTCCAAAAGGCGCAGCGGCGAAGAAATCTGCAGATACCAGTATTGGTAAATCGTTAATCGAAGGCTGGAAATCGGTAAGTGGATCCAAGATTATTCGTGGCCTAGTAGTTGGAATGGTCGGTGCATTTGTTGCAGCCGGCGCAGTCATTGGTTTGGCGCGTACATTTGTAGGCGACTTAGGTGGCGGTGAAGCTGCATACGGTGTTTTATTCGGCGCAGTATTTAGTGGACTGGCCGCAGGAATAGCCTTTGGGCCTAAGTTTTTCGCTCAGTTTTCGCGCCGCCGATTATTTGGTGCTTCTCTAACAGTCGCCGGCTTCTTTCTGGTTCTATTAGCGGCGATTCCCAACTTAGTGTTGGCCGTCTTTATCGTTGTAGTTCTTGGCGCATTCAGCGGAATCAGCTGGGTTACTGGCTTCACCATGTTAGGCATGGAAGTTGCCGATGATGTTCGCGGCCGTACCTTTGCCTTCGTACAGAGCTTGATCCGCGTTGTTTTAGTAGGCGTGCTTGCAATTGCACCTTTGATCGCTGCCGCCGTTGGCCAACATACGTTTAAGTTTCAAAACACTCAGGTCAGCTATAACGGCGCATCGGTAACGATTTTAATCGCAGGTTTGATTGCAACCTTCATTGGTGCAATCTCATATCACCAGATGAAAGATCGCCCAAAAGTTTCATTGTGGTCTGATGTCGCTAACGCAATTAAAGGCGAGTTAGGTAGTATCACGGGCGCGCCAACTAAAGGAATCTTTATTGTCTTTGAAGGTGGCGAAGGCACAGGTAAGTCAACGCAGTCCATACTTCTTAAGGCGTGGTTAGAACAAGAGGGTGAGACTGTAGTTCTCTCGCGCGAACCTGGCGGTAGTGACTTAGGTATTGAGATTCGAAAGATTTTGCTGTCGCATTCAACGGGGGAGATTAGTCCACGCGCTGAAGCGCTGTTATACGCTGCCGATCGTGCACATCATGTTTTTAGTGTGATTCGTCCAGCCCTTGCTGCAGGCGAAGTCGTTATTAGTGATCGCTACTTTGATTCATCCATTGCATACCAAGGCGCCGGTCGCGTATTAGAGCCAGGTGAAGTCGCACGAATTTCGCGCTGGGCCTCCGAGTCACTCTTCCCTACGTTAACAATTGTTATTGATTTACCTGCAGAAATCGGCCTTGGTCGCTTAAAGAGCAAAGATCGTTTAGAGGCCCAACCATTAGCTTTCCACGAACGCGTACGGCAAGAGTTCTTGCAAATCTCATTGCTAGATCCCGAGCGTTACATCATTATCGATGGCGACCAAAGTATTGATGATATTCACGCCGATATTATTAAACGTGTCAGCGAAATCGCTGGCCTCAAGCGCAATGCGCGCGAAGATAAAGGTAATTTATTACTTCGGCCGATTCGCGCAGTTGAAAAAGCCGTGCGCGCTACCGCTAAAAAAACCACGGCCAGCGCAACCAAGGTAGTTAAAAACGCAACTAAGAAATCACCAGCCAAAAAGAAAGCTGCTTCTAAGAAGTGAGCGTGTTCGATAATCTTGTTGGTCAAGAACACGTTGTTGAGATAATTAAAAGCGCTGTTGCATCAACCGACACCCAAAGCATGACCCATGCATGGGTATTTACCGGCCCGCCTGGTAGCGGACGATCAAGTGCGGCAGTTGCTTTTGCCCAAGCGTTAGTTTGCTCAGATAACGGCTGCGGTACATGTAACGCCTGTAGGAGTGCGGCTA